>JBAPPP010000176.1:0-3172 GCA_049280175.1 Rhodanobacter sp. | reverse complement strand
GGTGTCTGCTGCGGTTTCAGCACATCCTGCGAGGCACGGGCGGGAAGGCCGGTAGCGATAGCGGCACCCACCACCAGACTTGCTGAAACTGCGTAACGAAGAAGGGACATAAGACCTCCCTCAAGACCGTAATGAGCGCGTGAGGGCTCCGATCTTACGCTTGTTACTTCCGCTATTGGCGTGCTCGAAGAACTGCTGGGTGATATCGGCGTCGAACAGGCGCTCGCGGTTGAAGGGTGATTAGCATCGCTTATCTTGGGTATTGGAACGGGTGGGTAGGGCACCGATCGGGGAGATACCATTTCAGAGCACGATTGCAGCCGTTATGAGGTTGAGTTTACTGATGCGGTAGCGCCGCTGTTCAAAGCTGCGCTCCCGGATTTCACCCACTCGGTAGAAAAATACCGCCCTGGCCAGTGTATTGCGCGCCTCGCCCTTGTTCAGTCCGGTCTGGACGCGACGGCTCATGCAGCCAGTCCAGAATGAACGGCTGCGACGTTGACGATCGAGGTATCCAGAAGGACGACAAAATAGGCGAGCTGATCAAAGCGATCCGAAAGCACGATTCAAATGAGGCCTAAGACATCAAAAAAAGTGCGTGTGCGTCCTAAGGAGACGCGCCGGCGCCTCGTTTAGAACACCGTCGTCGAGTTTCTCTTCCACACGGAAAGTACCTATCGCTTTGCCGGCGTCTCCGATGCTGCCTCATGGCTGTAGGTGGGAGTTTTCGCATAGGGAGCAGGGACCTCCCACATGCGTGCGGCATACCACACGGCCCAGGCCACCACGAACAGCGACATCACCCATACCCAGACCGGAATGGACGAACGCGCCTCGGCACGACGCGGATCGAACGGGTCGTCGGTACTGAACGCATCCACGCTAAAACGCACGGTGCCGCGGCGCACCGAGTTCGCGCGCAATCCCGAGACCACGATGCCCGGACCGTTGTGCACCTCGAAGGGAATTTCCTCGACGCCTTCGCGGCCGTCCTGGCCTTCGGCGCGGATCACCAGCCGGTGCAGGCCATCCGCGAGATTGCGAGTGTCAAGCGTGATATCGGCCGGCAGCTCGCGGTCGATGATGGGCTGCGGACTGCCGTCCAGATAGACCCGGACATGCGGCTTGTTCACGACGCTTCCCGGGTCAGCGGTCATGGCGCAGCACCGTATATTTGGGATGATGCGGATCGGTTTCGCCGGGGCGCAACAGCATCCAGAACATCGCCACGAAGCAGGCCACCGTAATCGCTCCGGCAAAGCCGACGATGATGACGTTGCCCCAGAATGGGCCGATCAGATGATGATGCATGCCAACCTCCGCTTCGCCGTATCGGCTCTATCGAGCCCCGTATCATTTGACTTTCGCCCGCTCGGCCGCCACTTGCGCGGGGGTCACCGGCTGGCCGTGATTTCCCCACGAGCTGCGTTCGTAATCCATGATGTCGGCGATGTCTGCGTCGCTGAGGGTGCCGGCAAAGGGTGGCATCGCACTGCCGTAGAGCACGCCACCCACCTTGTTGCCGTGTAGTCCGTTCAGCACCACCTGCATATGCATCGTGGCGTCGGCGGCGTTGACGACATCGTTGCCCTTGAGCGACGGGAACGCGCCCGGCAATCCCTCGCCACTCGCCTGGTGGCAGGCCGCGCAATTGGCGGTGAACAAGGCGCTGCCCTTGGCGGCGTCGTAGCCTGCAGCAGGCGCTGCGGCCACGGGTCTCGGTGCACTCGTCGCGGCGCTCGGCTTAGCCATGTCCGCCATCGCCGATTCGTTGTCGGCCATCTCGGCCGCCGACAAAGGCGGCTGTTTCAGTGAAGCCAGATAGGCGATCAACGCTTCGGCCTTGTGGGTCGGCACCACCACACCCTGCGCCGGAGCATAGGCTTTCGGCAGCGGTACCAGCATCACCCCGGCAGGCGCCTGGCCGACCACTTCGAACAGCCAGTCGAACGACGGCATGATCGATTCGGGCACCACCGCGCGCGGGTTGTACAGGTGGATGTACTGCCACACCGCACTGGGTTGGCGCACGCCGATATTGGTCAGGTCCGGGCCGGTGCGTTCCGAGCCCAGTAGCTCGGGTGTCTGGTACTTGAAATCCGCCGCCATCGATGGCCGTCCAAACACTTTGTCCTGATCCAGCGGCCGCACCTGCTGGGTGTGACAGTAACCGCAGCCATTGGCCACGTAGACCTCACGCCCTTCGTCCTGCAGCGCGGTCAATGGCTGCACGCCGGATCCAGCCGGCATCTTGGACAATTCGATACCGGGCAGCACGCCCATCATCAGCGCCAGGCAGGCGTATACCAGGGTCGAGCCGCCCACGATCAGCACCAGCTTGTTCATGCCACGGCCTCCTCGGCACGCAAGGACGCCAGTGGCGACCGCTGCGCACTGGGCCCGTAGCACATGCGCCACACGTTCCACGCAAACACGAGGTGGCTGAGGAACATCAGCGAGCCGCCCACGCCGCGCCAGACGTAATAGCTTTGCATGTCGATCACTGACTGAATGAACGGCAGGCCATGTGTCCAGTCCAGGCCCTGGATGGTGCCGCCGATCGACAGCGCGATGACGTAAATGAAGCTGCCCACCAGCGCCATCCAGAAATGTAGCGCCAGACCCAGCGTGCCAGCCTGCTTGCCGGTCGCCAGTGGAAGCAGCGCGTAGATGCCGCCCCATACCGCAAAGGCCACAAACCCGTACATCGTCAGGTGCGAATGGCCGACCGTGAAGTTGGTCAGGTGCCACACCTCCTGTAGCGAACGGAATGCTTCCAGCGTGCCTTGGGTCGAGCCGATCAGATAACCGATCACCGCGACGAAGATGAACATCAATGGATAGGAATGCACCATGTCGCGCGTTCGTCCACGCATGGTCAGCAGGAAATTGCTGCTGCCGCCCCACACCGGCACCAGCATCGCCACGCTGAAAACAATTGCGGTGGTCTGCAGCCACCATGGCAGCGGACTGAACTCAAAATGGTGTGCGCCGATGATTGGGTAGAACAGCAGGTTGGTCCAGAACGCGAATACGCCGAGCGCATAGGAGTATATCGGCCGGCTCAGCAGCTTCGGCAACGCGTAATAGAACACGCCAATCGCCAGTGGCGACCGCTGCGCACTGGGCCCGTAGCACATGCGCCACACGTTCCACGCAAACACGAGGTGGC
>JBAPPP010000175.1:0-17944 GCA_049280175.1 Rhodanobacter sp. | reverse complement strand
GCGAACGTTAGCTCACTTGTAGACCGTGCCTTCCGCAAAAGAAAAGCCAAATAAATTCCGCCGCAGATGAGCAGGCATTTCTAGATATTATTTTCTAATCAAACACATTTTTTTCGTATCAAAATTGATATAAAGATCGCTACCGTAGAAGAAGGGCATGCCGATATTAAGATCAATATCGGCGAGCGGATAGTTTACTCCGATCCGGATGACTCCCGTGTATCCTTTGCCGAGATAGCTCAAGGTTCCGTTTATGTCGCCTGAATTCATTGCTGATGGCGCGCCGCCTGCTCCTCCCCAGTAGCTGAGATGCCTGTTACTTACGGTCAGGTTGGACCGTCTGACAAGCTTCCATGTTGCGGCGACGGCGTCAATGGCGTTTCCCGTGTCGAGTACCGCAATGACTGGGGCGTCGTTGATCGTAGATCCCTTTACAATAATGCCGTTTACCGTTGAATATAAATCGGATGATACGGTGAAATCATAATTGCAATTTGACGGAGCCGGAGGTTCAATTAGAAATGCATCTTTCGTGAACTTGAACGAATGCAATTTGTCGAGAACATCTAATCCTATAATGCCATCCTCGGGAAGGGGAGTGACGTCGTCCACGATATGAATATATTTGTTTTTAACTTTGATATTGGCGAATTCCAGCGAGTCTGCAATGCCCATTTTACCCACGCGGGAGACGCCTGCGCCGTCGGCCCAACTTGACTCAACGCCGCTTAACACGTTTAGTCTTGCCTTTTTGACCGCTGACGCATGCAGCGAGGTCGTTTGGCTGCCCGTATCAATGCCCATAATCAGGTCTACTCCATTAATTTTGACGTGAGCTGATGGGTAAGCTAGGGGCAGTTTTATATCTGAAAGGCGCTGTTCGTCGAACACGTAGCTTCTATTTACGATGCCATCACCAAAGAGCTTAATGGACGTGACGAACGAATTATATGTCAATGCTTCTTTAACCAGCATCAAGCCCTCTAACTGGCTAGCTTTTTTTGCGGCTGGAGTTGACGATAACGAGCCAGTGTAGCCCCACATATGGGTTGCGACGACGCGCTTTGTGGCGTCAAATAGCAGACCTATAGTGGACCATTCGCCAAAAAATCCGAACAAACTCTCCGCATCGACGCTGACTAGTCGTGCGCATGTGTAATATGTTAAATCATGGTGACCTTGAGAAAGTGCCGCACAACGATAGGCCTCATTCAAAGAGTCGGATAAATTCCATTGGATACGTAAGGCCGACGCTTTAATAAGGTGGCGTAGGTCTTCTCGGCAAACACGATCCCTGCATGCGGGGAGCTTTGTCTCATCGCCTTGCGTTAAGGCGTGCCCCACTTGATCGTATTCGACCAATGAGAGATCGTCGCTCGTCCCCTCATTTTGAGCGAGCGAAGATAGAATAAAAAATAAGGGAACGGCTAGAAGGATTCGCTTCATGTCTTCGCCATGTGATTGATACCGCAACCCTCCATGGCCGAGCTGCGATATCAATGGTTTCATTGAGTCGGCGACTTACTTAGCGTTCTGAAATTCTGCCATTTCCACCATTTCCACCCCTGCTACCACTGGCGTTTGTACATGTAAAATTGTAAGTCCGATCCACCCAGCCCTGATGTCCGCTTACTGAGACTGGGACAAGCATGCCCTCCACTGGCACCGTGGCCCCGATGCCTGTCGATGCGGTAAAACTCCCCCCGCGGCTGGAAAAATTGGCCGTTCCTCCGTTCGAAGTGCAGAGCCGCACATCCGCGTCAAGAGTACCTCCGCTACCCCAGCCAAGCACATCGGAAAAGAAAGTCTTGACACTTATCCAGAAAGTGTCCCAGTTGCCACCGCTGACCAGCTCCACTTCATATTGCTGTAATGTGCGCATTTGTCTACTCCTTGATTACTTGCGGTGACGAGACTTCGCCCTCCCGTCTTAGGCTTTGAACCCGTCAGGTGCCAAAGGGAAATGGGTTGGAACGCATCACAAGTTGGGTGGGCGTATCTGCTCGGCTTTTCGACGGCTCAATGGAAATCACTCGTTCAACACCCGCGATTGTTTCCGTGCGATGTGCAATCAGGACACGGGTGATCTTCAATAGATTCGAAGCATCCAAAATGCGTCGTTCCCGATGAAGGTCTAAATGACTGGTTCCCTCGTCAAGTATCAGGATCTGGGGCTGCCGATAAAGCGCGCGCGCCAGCAACAGGCGCTGTTGCTGGCCTCCTGACAGCGCGGAACCCATATCACCGACTAAGCTGTAGTACCCCATTGGCATGCCAGCGATGTCGTCATGCAATTGAGCGAGTCGCGCTGCGTGCTCCGTTGTGCTTGGGGTTGCCTTTTCGTCGAAGAAGCTGATGTTCTCAGCGATGGATCCGGCCATGAGACAATCCTCCTGCATCACGCTTGCGACCATATCCCGATACGCGCGCTTTCCAAGACATCTGATGTCTATACCGCCAATGCAGATCCTTCCTTGTTCGGGATCGAGCAAGCCCAACATTAGGCGAACGAGGGTACTCTTGCCGCAGCCCGAAGGCCCTGTAATGGCAACCGATTCACCGGCTCCGATGACAAAACTGCAATCTTTCAAGACCCAGGGTTCGTATATGGACTCCTCCTCATTGCAAGCCCCCTTTGCTCTGGCGCCCCGTGCCGACTGCACACGTATATCCGGTCTCTAACGGCGGCATCGTTTGATGCTGGACCATGATGGGCTATTCGCGCGTCAGCTCCCGATCGCTTTGTCGTGCTCTTTGCACTTGGACCTTAGAGGGTTTTGCCGACGCCGGTTCGACCGGTTTGCCATCGCTCAGGTTGCTTCGCAATCGTGGATTGAGGGTGGTCGTCTACGTGGTGCGTGACGCGTAAGGATTCAGGCCGCCGCCCGCTCCGGTTGATAGTCGGTGTCATGACGCAGCATCGCCCAGGCCATGCGTGCGGTTTTGTTGGCCAGGGCGATGACCGCCACATTGGGGTGCGATCGCTCCGCCACGCGCAGCACCCACTGGCTGAGTCGGTCGTCTTTGGATTTCGCTGTGCGCAGAGCCGAGCGTGCGCCGTGGACCATCAGCGTTCGCAGATACGCATCACCGCGTTTAGTAATGCCCAGTAGTCGATCCTTACCACCGGAACTGTGCTGGCGCGGCGTCAGTCCCAGGGAGGCAGCAAGCTGCCGACCGTTGGTGAACTGGCTGGCATCACCGATCGCAGCGAGCAACGCCGTGGCCACCATGGGGCCAACGCCACGCAGCTGTTGCAGGCGGATCGCCGCCGGTTCGTGGGCAGCGATGTCGGCAATCTCGTGGTCGAGCTCGTCGATCCGGGCATCGAGCGCACGCAGGTCGCTCCACAGCCCGTCGAGTAAGCGACGGAAACGTGCGGTCAAGCCGTTATCGCCGTCTTCGAGCCAGCACGGTATCGTGCAACGCAACGCCGACAATTCCTTCGGTGCTACCAGACCGTATTCGGAGACCAGGCCACGGATCTGATTGCCCTTCGCCGTGCGCTGCTCGGTCAATCCGCTGCGGATGCGATGGGTCGCCTGAATGTCCTGTTGCTCGATCGTCTTGACGGTGACAAAGCGCATGCTCGGCCTACTCATCGCTTCGCAGATCGCCTCGGCATCGTTGGCATCGTTTTTGTTGCTCTTCACGTATGGTTTCACGAACTGCGGAGCGATCAGTTTGACGCGATACCCATGGGCCTGCAGCTGTCGCGCCCAGTGATGCGCGCCACCGCAACTTTCCATGCCGATCTCGCAACCTGGCTCGATCTTGTCCAGCACCGTTTGCAGCCAGCGGTTACGCGGCAGCCGTTGTCGCCAAACCGGCTTTTCATGGTTATCCACGCCGTGGATTTGGAACACGTTCTTGGCCAAGTCGACCCCGATGCGTTTAAGCTTCATGTGTGGACTCCTTCTCGCCGTTGACTGTGTGGTTTGCACCTTCAGTCTGGCACCTAGATGCCGTAGGTGAGGAGGAGTCCATCCCATTGCTTTCGGCATACCTGAAGCTGACATTTTCGAATGCGATGCTTGGTTCGGGAGCTGCGCCTGCATACGAGCCTTCGGTATAAGGCTCAGGTGGTGTTAGAACGATATCTGCCAATCGCTCACCCTGCAGGCGCATAAGTCTCAATTGGATGAGATAGTCGACCAGGCTTGCGCCGCGGCCAATGAATTGGTCGGCATAGGCGACAAATGCTATGAGCATGCCCGCGCTGAATCCGCCCTTCAACGCCAACCATGCGCCGACCCACAGCACGCCTATGCGTTGCGCGCCGCTGGTGAGGCTGCTGAACGAGTTGAAGAGTAAATTCAATCGTTGAACCGCAATCGATGTATTAAGAGTCTCGACCGTTGCATTGAGGTAACGGGCCGTCTGCGCCGGCACTTGGTTATACAAGCGCACCGTTTGCACGCCACGCACCGACTCCATAAAACGGCTCTGTTGGTTCGCAGATGCAACGATTTGGTTGAGGTTGGATGCTTGATAGACGCGGTAATACAGCAACCGGAGACCGACATAGACAAGTAGCGTAAGGGTGCTCAGTGCCGTAAGGAAAAGGCTGTAGAAAGCCATGACGGCGAGGGTAAGCGTCGCCATCAGGCCATCAAGAATAACGCCGACAAACTGCGTCGTTAGCGTGTGCTGAATGGTGTCAACAGCGCCAAAGCGGGAGACGACATCACCCAGGTGCCGTTTCAAGAAATACTCCTGCGGCAGCCGCAATAGGTGCTGGAAAACGTTGCCGGTCCAATTGAGACTGAAGTGGGTGCCGAGCCACATGACCGTCCAGGTGCGCATCGCCGAGATTGCCGTCTGTAGCAGGAGAAGCAAGCTAAAGCTCAAGCCGAGAAAGGTCAGCAAATCATGGTCGCCGTCGGCTAGCACCTGATCAACGATCATTTGCATGAACTGCGGGGTTAGCAGCGCAAACAGCTCAAGAGCGAGCGCCAAAAGGAAGATGGTTGTTAGGGCGCGGCCAAGACCGTGAATCGACCCGGCCAGCGTGCGCAACGATATCGGCGGAGGCGGCTTCTGTCGTTGAAAGTTCGGCCCCTTGCTCAGCTCCAGCGCGATGCCGCTGAAGTGTTTGCTGGCCTCCGAGAGAGCAATGGTACGTTCCCCCAGTGCCGGATCGTGGATCGTTATGCCTCGCCGAGTGATGGCACGCAGGACAACGAAATGATTAAGATTCCAATGCAGGATGCAAGGCATCTGCAGCTGGCTGAGTTCGCTCAATTCCAGCCGTAACGGGCGACTTGAAAGCTCTAGCGCTTGAGCCATGACAATCAGACGACCCAGCGTCACGCCTTTTAGCGACAGCGAAAAGCGCCGTCGAAGATTTGGTAGGTCGGCAGGAGAGCCGTAGTACGCAGTAATCATCGCCAGGCAGGCAAGTCCGCATTCCGAAGCTTCGCTCTGACGGATCGCTGGCAATCGACGAGTTGCACGAAAGTGAAGTCCGGATCTAGGCCTGCTCGACTCTCCCGGCGTCGTTTCGGCAGCATTGTGGCGCGAGCCCAACGTCGTGCTACTACCTGTTGATTTGAAGGGCGTTGTCATCCGTCATCGCCTCAAAAGCGGTGGCCCATGCCATACAGGGGTTCGAATATCCATTCGATGACGCGGCGATCATCTAATAGCAGGTCAGCGTCGAGCGCCATGCTGGGCTTGAGTGCTTCCTTTCGGCCATAGGTGTTTATCGTTTGCGATGCCAAGATCACGTCAACACGGTAGAGCGCCTCCTTTGGCGGCTCTTGACCCACCAAGGCATTCACTTGGCTAGGAGTCAAGGCACTTCGCGACACGCTTTCCACGACGCCGTGTTGGACACCGAACTTCTGAAAAGGAAACGCTTGGTAGTGCAGCGCGACTTTGGTTCCCACCCGCATGAATCCGACGGCACTGCTTGGGACGAGCAGTTGTGCCTGAAGCGGGGAGTCGCGGGGCACGACTGCCAGTAGCGATTGGCCTGCCACAACGGACTGACCTGGCTTGATGAGAACCGATGAGACAGTTCCGTCCCCAGGAGCCGGCAAGATGATGGCGCGATCCGCTTCATTGGTATCCAGCGTCTGCTCAGCCTGGGCAATTTGCCCCTCAGCGCGCTCAACTTTCCTTGCGTCGTCAACGGCAACTGCGCCAGTTGGTCGGTCAGGCTTATTAGTTGCCGTTGGGCCTCATAACGCTCACGGCTTATGGATTTAATTTGACTTTCGGCGTCGAACTCTTGCGATTGCTCTCGCTGGACGTCGAGCGGCGATACAAACCCTTTTTCGCGAAGGGGCTGAAATTTCGCCAGCAGTTCGGTCAGGCTGGCCACTTGACGTTGTTCGATCGATACCTGCTCATCGAGTTGGTGAACCTGTCCGCGCAGCATGCCTTGTTGCATTTGCAGGTCTTGGACTTGCCGATCAGATAAATGCTGTATGTCCGCGAGATCAGCCTCCAAACGGGCCTTTTGCTCACGAAGTTGTGCACTGATATTTGCCGAGGTTTCACCAAGCAGGGCGCTATTCCTTTCTCCCGAGAGGGTCAGCAAGGGGTCGCCGGTTTTAACAAGCGCTCCTTCAGAGACATTCAAGCTGGTCACCGTGCCGGCGGCGCGCGCTGATACCGTCAGAAGCCCTGCTTTGGGCACGAGCACCCCATTAACACGTTCGCGGCGTGTGTAATGGCCGGCCACCAGCCAAACGACGATGCAGGCCCCTATCGCGAGAGCGGAAAGTGCCCAAAAGTGGTGCGACAACGGCGTTGCCAGCCGAATGCTGCCTAGCCAGTTCCCGGATTCTGCTTCCAAGGCTTCCTGTCGGAACAGATCATGCGCGAGGCTTGCAGGCTGGCCTTTGGCTAACGGTGTCGCGGTAGGGGGTCCCTGCGCGCGCACTTGGTCGCATCCCGCATGCCTGCTCATTGCCGCTCCTTGATTCGGAACCCTCAGTCCAGCTTGTTCCAGATCAAGCCTACTGCTGAAGGCTCCTCATGTCTGAGGGGCGGCCGCTGATAAGCAGGCCATCTGGCACCGACGGAGTTGTAGGGGTTCGCGATGTCACGACTGCATTCCACAAGCTGGGCTCGGAAAGCGTCCTGCTATGCGTTTAGGTCAAATGTGGTGTATCGAGTGCGCGCTGGAGGTGTGGACTCCAGCTTACGGACTCGCCAGCCATGAATGCCCGGCAAGGGCCGTGCGAGGTGACCTTCCTCGTTGGTTTTTCTCTATTAAGAACCAGATAGAAAGTGACTCGCCCTAACGAAGGAGGGCGAAACGCTTGCGAGCGTAGCGGCGGATGGTGACATTGTGGTGATTGAAGCGAGAAGCGCTGGGTCCTGCCTTCGCAGGGCTGACGAGGATTCAGCGGATCTCGTGAGCCCCGAACTCCCGCCTCGGGGCAGGGCTGATCTGTCACTAGCCGCCGAGTGCGAGCCGGGTACCCAGATCCATCAGCGGTGCGGCCAGTAGCAGGCGGGCGAGTAGCAGCACGATCATCACCGCCATCGGGGCGAAATCGATCTGGCCGGCGATCAGCTTGCCGCGCAGCGGGCGTAGCAGGGGATCGACGATGGCGCCGGCCAGTCGCAGCAACGGTTGTCGGCGGTCCACTGCAAACATGCTCAGCAGCGACCAGCCGAATATCAGCACGATGTAGAACAAGAGTACGAAGTCGAGCAGCTCGGCCAGCGCCAGCACCAGCAGGCCTGCGAAGTGCGGCACGATGCCGAGTACGGCAAACAGCAGCAGGCGTTTGAGCAGCATGGCCAGCCATGCCAGCAGCAGCGCGGCCAGGTTGATCCGGCGCCAGTTCGGCAATACGCGTCGTATCGGCGCCAGCACCGGATTGGTGTAGCGGTAGACGAACTGGCTCAGCGGATTGTTGAAATCCGCACGGCTGGCTTCGGCCAGCAGGCGCAGCACCAGCAGGGTGGCCACCGCGTCGAACGCCAGTTCGATCAGCAGCGACAGTGCATTCAACAGATAGATCACGAGAGCTTGTCCAGGCTGGCGGCGAGTTCTACACCGCGGTGGGTGGCAGCAGCCACCGCGCGGGAGACGATACGGGTCAGGCCATCGGCTGTGAAGCTTTCCAGCGCAGCCTGGGTGGTGCCGTTGGGCGAGGTAACGCGCTGGCGTAGCACGGCGGGGTCCTCGCCACCCTCCACCAGCATGCGGCCGGCGCCAAGGCAGGTCTGCGCAGCGAGTGCGCGGGCGGTGTCCCGTGGCAGCCCCTGCGCGACGGCGGCGGCTTCCAGTGCTTCGACCAGTGCAAAGAAATACGCCGGCCCGGAGCCGGACAGGGCGGTGACGGTATCCATCAACGCTTCATCGTCGATCCAGCGGGTGATGCCGCAGGTATCCAGGATGTGCTGCGCCTGGGCCTTCTGCGGTGGGCTGACCCGGCTGTTCGCGCACAGTCCGGTGGCGCCGGCGCCGATCAGTGCTGGCGTGTTTGGCATGCAGCGCACGATGGGCAGACTGGCGCCGAACCAGCGCTCCAGCTGATCCAGCCGCACGCCAGCCGCAATCGAGATCAATAGTGGTCGGTTGCGCTGCAGGATGTCGCGCAGATCGGCATGGATCGACGGCATGATCTGCGGCTTGACCGCCAGCAGGATGACTTCGGCTTCCGCGGCGGCGAGCCGGTTCTCGGCATAGCAGGCGACCCCGAATTCGCGGCCCAGCGCATGGCGCGCTTCGGCCAGCGGTTCGGCCACACTGATGCTTGCGGCGGCCACGCCGGTTTTCAGCAGGCCGCCGATAAGGCTGCGTGCCATGTTGCCACCGCCGATAAAGGCAAGTCGTGTCATGCGGGTTCCTCGAGCGTTCCAGAGCGCTACCTTAGCGGGAGTGGACGCATCAGCGTAGCGGTGCAGCCCATGGAAACGCTGATGCACGATATGACCGCGTCACCGACGGCACAGCGCAAAATTTCCACCGATCGCACAAACCGTGGCGGTGGTTCGCATTCCGGCAACGGGAAAGACTGGCCGCATGACCCGTTGCGCGAGTAGTATCGACGCGGCTGCAAGGGGGATTCGGGTATTTTCGTTCAGGTGTGCCGGTGGTGTCCGCGCCATGCGCTGCGACGCACCACGCCTGCGAATATTGTCCATCCCCTGGTGCGGCATCCAATTCATGCCATCCGGACGATCGGTTGAGGGGAACGATAGATGGACATTGCCGAACTGCTTGCCTTCTCGGTGAAGAACAAGGCCTCGGACTTGCATTTGTCCGCAGGTCTGCCGCCGATGATTCGTGTTGACGGCGACGTGCGCCGCATCAACATTCCCGCGCTTGAACACAAGCAGGTGCACTCGCTGATCTACGACATCATGTCGGACAAGCAGCGGCGCGATTACGAAGAATTCTACGAAACCGACTTCTCGTTCGAGATCCCCGGGCTGGCGCGTTTCCGCGTCAACGCGTTCAACCAGAATCGTGGCGCCGGCGCGGTGTTCCGTACCATTCCGTCCGAGGTGCTGACGCTGGAGGACCTGGGTTGCCCACGCATCTTCAAGGAGCTGATCGAGCAGCCGCAGGGATTGATCCTGGTGACCGGCCCGACCGGCTCGGGCAAGTCGACCACGCTGGCAGCGATGGTCGACCACATCAACAAGAACGAATACGGCCACATGCTCACGATCGAGGATCCGATCGAGTTTGTGCATACGTCGCAGAAGTGCCTGGTCAACCAGCGCGAAATTCATCGCGACACGCTGGGTTTCAACGAGGCGCTGCGCTCGGCGCTGCGCGAAGATCCGGACTTCATCCTGGTCGGCGAGTTGCGCGATCTGGAAACCATCCGCCTCGCGTTGACGGCAGCGGAAACCGGCCATCTGGTGTTCGCCACCGTGCATACCAGTTCGGCGGCCAAGACGATCGACCGCATCATCGACGTGTTCCCCGCCGGCGAAAAGCCGATGGTGCGTTCGATGCTGTCCGAATCGCTGCGCGCGGTCGTTTCGCAGTCGCTGCTGAAGAAGGTCGGCGGCGGCCGTATCGCGGCGCACGAGATCATGGTCGGCATCCCGGCGATCCGCAACCTGATCCGCGAGGACAAGGTGGCGCAGATGTATTCGTCGATCCAGACCGGTCAACAGTTCGGCATGCAGACGCTGGATCAGTGCCTGCAGGATCTGGTCAAGCGTGGCCTGGTAACGCGGCAACAGGCGTCGAGCTATGCCAAGAACAAGGACACCTTCAAGTAAACGGGATACGTAGTTGGGAAATGAAAATCAAAGGGGGGCGTGGGTTTAGCGTTATATCTTTCTAGGGGTATATTCGCTGCCATACCACCCGAGCGCGACCGTCATGCCGCGGATGGCATGGAGATCCGGTCAAACCGATTTTCGATTCCCCGTTCCACCATTCGGGAGTTAAGCCATGAGCGATTTCGATTTCACCTCGTTCCTGAAATTGATGGTGCACAAGAAGGCATCGGATCTGTTCATCACAGCCGGTGTGGCGCCTTCGATGAAGGTGCAGGGTCGGATCGTGCCGATTACGCAGAGCCCGCTCAGCGTGCAGCAGTCGCGCGACATGGTGCTGAACGTGATGACGCCGGGACAGCGCGAGGAGTTCGAGAAAACTCACGAGTGCCAGTTCGCGATCTCCGCGCAAGGCGTTGGCCGCTTCCGCGTGTCGTGCTTCTATCAGCGCAATTGCGTCGGCATGGTGCTGCGCCGGATCGATTCGAAGATTCCGACGACCGAGGAACTGAATCTGCCGCCGGTGATCAAGCAGCTGGCCATGACCAAGCGCGGCATCATCGTGTTCGTCGGTGCCACCGGCTCGGGTAAGTCGACTTCGCTGGCGGCGATGGTCGGTTATCGCAATCTGAATTCGACCGGTCACATCATCACGATCGAGGATCCGATCGAGTACGTGCACAAGCACGAGGGCTGCATCATCACCCAGCGCGAAGTCGGCATTGACACCGACAGTTGGGAGAACGCGCTGAAGAACACGCTGCGCCAGGCGCCGGACGTGATCATGATCGGCGAGGTGCGCACGCGCGAAGGTATGGATCACGCGATCGCGTTCGCCGAAACGGGCCACTTGGTCTTATGCACGCTGCACGCGAACAACGCGAATCAGGCGATGGACCGCATCCTGCACTTCTTCCCTGAAGACCGCCGCGAACAGTTGCTGATGGATCTGTCGCTGAACCTGAAGGGCATCGTGGCGCAGATGCTGATCCCGACTCCCGACGGCAAGGCGCGCCGGGTGGCCGTGGAGATCCTGCTGGGTACGCCGCTGGCACAGGACTACATCCGACAGGGCGAAATTCACAAGCTCAAGGAACTGATGAAGGAGTCGACCTTGCTTGGCATGAAGACGTTCGATCAGAGTCTGGTCGAGTTGTATCACGCGGGCGAGATCTCCTACGAGGATGCGCTGCGTCACGCCGACAGCTCCAACGAGGTGCGCCTGCGCATCAAGCTGGCGCAGGGCGGCGACGCGCATACCTTGTCGCAGGGACTGGACGGAGTGGAGCTGGAAGAAACCAGCGACGCGCAGAACTTCAGCGGTGGCAACAGCCTGCTGAATCGCTGAACCTCCAGCGCGATCGACGGACAAAAAAGAAGGGGCCCATCGGGCCCCTTCTTCGTTTTCGCTAGTGCGCTGGCGACGGCGCGTCTGATGCTGCTTAGTGGCCGCTGGTCGAGCTCGAAGCCGGCATGGACGACTTCATGCTGTTTGACGTCGAGGGAGTGACGGTCAGGCCGGTAGCGTCGACACTCTTCACGCCCTTGACCTTCTTGGCGACACTGACAGCCTTCGATTTTTCATGACTGCTGGTCGCCGTACCGGTCAACGTCACCTTGCCATCCGTAGTGGTTACGGAGATATCGGTGGAGCTGATCCCTTTGGTCGTGGTGAATTCGGATTTCACCTTGGTGGTGATCCACGCATCGCCGGTTTCGCTGGTGGACGAACTCGACATCGGGGCCGTCGAGTCCTGCGCTGCGACTTGACCAAACGGCACCGCTGCGAAAGCGATCACCAAGCCAGCGGCAAACATGCTGTTGCGAATCATCGAAGGGGTACGCATGGGCAATCTCCTTGAGCGGTTAGGGTGTGCGTCGATGACAACAGCTGCAACGTGAATATTGCGTGGCCATGCCGGGCAACGGTTCAGCCGGCGATTACGGATGCGAAGGGGAGGTTACGGCGATGTTGGCGTGGCGTTCTACATAGCCACCGTCATGCAAAAAAAACGGGGCGCCAAAGCGCCCCGTTATTCCACGACATGTATCGAACGTTACTTCAAGGCGGTATGACTGGTGATCACCATGCCGTTGTCGTCGACGTGCATTTCGGCATCGATGGTGTTGACGCGTTCCGCCTGGGATTTCATGGCGGCGAATTGTGCCTTCGACCGTGCCACATTGGCGGCGGCCTGCGTGGCATCGTCGGCGCTGTCATTGTCGAGCGAAGGTTCGTCGCTCTTGTTGATCGCGGCGGTGGCCGCGGCCAGGCTGTCGGCTTTCTGTTCCATCAGCTGCAACCAGTCCAAGTACATCGCGCCACTCAGATGCATGCGCGTCATGCGGCCGGCATCGCCAGTGGGAGCGCCCAGGGTATCGCCGAGCTTGGCGTCCTCACCGGCGCCTACGCCGAGCGCGAGCGCTTTATCGCTCATCGCGATCCATGCCGGCTGTTCCAGCATGTCGGTCATGTCTTTCGGCAACGGGTGCGGCTTGCCATCGCCAGTGACCTTCAGCTGGGCCAGCGCGGAGACCATCATCTGACCCATGGCCAGCAGACCCGCCGGGTTGTTGGTACCCAGTACGATGCGCCCGGTGAACTTCGGCAGGCCGCCGCTCGGGCCGGGCGCCAGCGTGTCCAGCGCGATACGCAGGCCGAGCATGTCGCCAAACGGCGGAATCGCCGCCTTCTGCATGGCCGGACCGAGCTTGGCAAAGCTGTCGTTCAGATCGGTCAGCGCCGGGCAAGTGAACGGCTTGGCGGCTACAGCATCGGCCTGTGCCAACCAGAACGTACGCAGCTGTGCGACCGGCAGTGCGAGGCTCAGGTCAAACGGCGCGGTGCCGGCACTGCCCAGGCCAGGCATCTTCACCTCGAGCCCGGAGAAAGCCTTGCTGATGTCATCCGCCAGCGCCAAATCAAAACGCACGTCCTGGTGCCCGACATCCAGCTGGGTGTAACCGAAACTCACCGCAGGCGCGCGCGCGGCGATGCGTGCAGCCTCGACGGCGCAGCTGGGTGAGGTCTGCAACTGGTTCGCGACCGGCTCACCGGTCTTGGCCGATATGGCCTGGGCATGCGCCTTGAGGATGGCGCTGAACAGCGGGTCCGTGCCACCCATCGCCAGCGGCAAGGCGCGGGTCAGATCGAGGTCGCCAACCACCCACTTCTGGTAACCCTTGTCTTTGGCCAGGGTCGCCAGGCGGCCATCGTCCTGCAAGTTCTTTTGCGGTCGATCCAGGCCAAGCGCCTGGCGCAGCAGGGTCGGCGAGGTGTCAGCGGGCAGCAGCGAAACCACGGCCTGCTTGCCGACCATCGCCAGAATCACCTCGGTACCTGACGCGGCGAACGCGTATTTGCGATAGCTCTGGCCGCCGACGCTGGCGACATCAAGCTTCTTGCCATACGCGGTTTCAAGCCGGCCAATAAACCCCTCGAACGCTTTCGGGTCGCTCAGCTCGAAACGCAGCACGGGTGCCAGGCCCAGTCCGTAGAACGCAGAGTGTCCCTTGAGATCGAGGCCCGCATTCTGGGCGAAGGTCTCGACGCTCTTGCCGTTGAACTCGGCACCAAGCGCGCGCAGCAGACGTGCTCCGTCGGGATCCTTGATGGCCATTTGGTCGGCGGCGGCATTCAGCTGCGCCAGCTGGGACGGCAACTGCGCGTTGGCCTGAGCGAGCAAGGCCTTGCGGGTGTCATCGTCCAGTACGTCCAGGTTGGCGACGACGTACGGTGTGTCCGCCGGTACGAAGGCCAGCGGTGCATCCTTGTCCTTGTGTCCGCAAGCCGCCAGCATGACGCCGGCAAAGCCCAGCGCAATAAAGCGCGTCGTCGATCGCATGATGGTCCCCTGCCTTGGTAAATGTTGCGCGCCATATTATGCCCGCTTTACGGGTTGTTGCGGCGCGTCAACCTGCAAAATCGGGGTGGTGTGGCGGATTGCGTGAAAGGCGGCTCGGTGACTTGGGGGTACGGCTGTAAACGGCGCATAAAAAAACGGGACGCCGAAGCGCCCCGCTGCTGAGGGGAAAGCCAGATTCCTTATTTCAGTTCGGTCTGGCCGGTGATCACCAGGCCGCTGTCTTCGAAGTGAGCCTCGGCATCGATCGCATTGATGCGTGCGGCCTGTATAAGCATGGAATCGAACGCGGACTTGAGGTGGGCAGCGGCAGCCTCCTGCTTGGCTTGCGCAGCGGTAGCATCGCCATCCGGCTCGTCGCTCTCATCCGGCGATTTGTTGAGCGCGGTGATGCGCGCGGACTGTTGCTCCATCGCCTTCACCCAGGTCTGGTACATATCGCCATTGAGATGCATGCGCAAGAAGCGGCCGGCGTCACCGGTCGGAGCCTTCAGCGTGTCGGTGAGCTTGCTGTCCTCACCTTGGCCGACGGCGAACGCAAGTCCCTTGTCGCTCATCGCAGCCCAGGCCGGCATGCCCAGCGCTTCGGTCACTTCCGCCGGCAGCGCGACCGGCTTGCCATCGGGGGTGAGCTTGAGCGCGGTGATCGCTGACGAAATCATCCCACCCATCGTCACCAACCCGGAAGGGTTGGATGTGGCGATCATGGAGCGGCCGCTGAGCTTCAGCTTGCTGTCGGAACTGTCCGGTTCGGCCAGGTTGAGGGTGTCCAGCGAGACGTGCAAGCCGAGCAGATCGCCGAATGGTGGCAAGCTTGCCTGCTGCGATGCTTCGCCGATCTTCGCGAAGGCGTCGTTGAGCTCGCTGAATGTTGGGCAGATGAACGGCTTGGCGGCGACGGCATCCGCCTGTGCGCCCCAAAACTTGCGCAGCTGCGCCACTGGCACGGCCAGACTCAGGTCGAACGGAGCGTTGCCCACCTGTCCCAAGCCCGGCAGTTCCACTTTCATGCCGGAGAACGCCTTGGTGATGTCGTCGGCCAGCGCGACGTCCAGACGCAGATCCTGATGCTTCGTGTTGAATTTTGTGTAACCGAAACTGACCGACGGTATACGAGCCGCAATGCGGCTGGCATCGGTCGCGCAGCTTGGCGGAATCTGGAATCGATTTGCCGCCGGCGCGGTCATGGTGACGGGTTGGTCTTCGACGTAGGCCTTGACCAGGGCGTTGAAGATTGGATCCTTGCCGCTGGCTGCCAGCGCCATGGTGTGGACGATGTCGAGTTGACCGATGGCCCACGGCTGGTAGCCCTTGGCATTGGCCAGTCTCTCAAGGCGACCGTCATCCTGGATGTTCTTCTCGGGGCGGTCCAGGCCCAATGTCAGGCGCAACATCGGCTGTGCCGCATCGGACGGGAGGATCGCAGCGATGGCCTGCTTGCCGACGATAGCCAGAATGATCTGCGTGCCGGATTTGTCGAAGATGTGCTTGCGATAGCTCTGGCCCCCGACCGCGGCGATGTCGAATTTCTTGCCGTAAGCTGCTTCCAGGCGACCGACAAAACCTTCGAAAGCCTTTGAATCGGTCAGTTCATAGCGAACCACTGGCGATAGCCCCAGACCGTAGAACGCGGAATGTCCCTTGAGATCGAGGCCGGTGTTCTGCGCAAAAGTCTCAATTGTCTTGCCATCGAGTTCCGCGATGAAAGCCTTCAGCAGGCGTGCCGTGTCTGGATCCTTGGCAACCATGTCGTCGGCAACGGTCTTCAGCTGGACCATCTGGCCAGGCAGCTGCGCGTCGTACTGGGCGAGCAGGGCGTTGCGGGCGTTGTCGTCCAATACATCCAGATTGGCTACGACGTAGGGCGTATCCGCCGGTACGAAAGCTAGTGGTGCGTCCTTGTCCTTGTGCCCGCAGGCCGCCAGCAATACACCGGTGAAGCCCAGCGCCATGTAGCGCGTTGTCGATCGCATGTTCATCCCTCGTGGTTAGTGCTGGTTCTCAGATAACAGCGAAGGGTGAGGTTTTGATCGAGGCGACACCATAAGATTTGTCTGAAATGCCGCGCAGATGGCGCCGGCCTTGGGCTCGCAAAAAGGCAAAAGAGGGTGGTGGCCGCTCGCGATGGCGAGATCGACTCCAGCTTGGCCGATCACTTCGCTCGAATCACCCAGGTCCTCAAGGCCAGGCAGATGAGCGGTGTCACGGGTCGGCATTTCAGACAAATCTGATGGTGTCGATTCGGTTGGAAGCCCATTCTTTTCCGTGGCTGAGGCCAGGGCTAACCAGGAGAGGGGCGTCGTACCAGCTTGCAAGCATCGGGGCGCTCCAGTCATGGAGCCGACCTTTTCAGATTCGACAGATAGCCCGGTCTTGCATCGCTACAACGTCACTCGCTTGAACCCGCCCACGCTTCGCGCAACTTCGCCAATACCGGCGCATCGACACTTAAGTTTTCCCCAAGGACTGAAAGCATGAACGAAAATATGAATTGGTATCTGGACCCCATCAAACAACACTATTTCGACTTCGCTGGGCGTGCACGCCGCAAGGAATACTGGATGTTCCTGCTGATCAACGTGATCGTCTCGCTGGTGCTCGGCTTCGCTCTTTCGCTGGTCAAGATGGGTTTTCTAGCCAACATCTACTCATTGGCCGTACTGCTGCCGAGCCTGGGTCTGACCGCGCGGCGGCTGCACGATGTCGGCAAGAGCGGCTGGTTCATGCTCATCTCGCTCATCCCGATCGTCGGCCTGTATCTCATCTACCTGCTGGCGCAGGATGGCGAGCCGGGTTTCAATGCGTACGGCCCGAATCCAAAATCCGTCGTTTGACGAGTACTTTTTGCTTCAGCAGCGCGCATCCATGAAACGGGTTGGTCGCGCGTGGTCTGCTCAGCGAGCCAGTACTTCGTTCAGCACGGCCATGCGCACGAACACGCCGTTACCGACCTGTTCGAGGATGCGCGACTGCGCGCCATCGGCCACGTCCGAGGCGATCTCGATGCCGCGGTTGATCGGGCCGGGGTGCATCACCAGGCAACCCTTGGCGGCAAGCGCCAGGCGACGCTGGTCGAGGCCGTAGCGGCTGAAATACGCCGCTTCGTCGGGTAGGTCGGTCGACGCCATGCGCTCTTTTTGCAGGCGCAGCATGATGACGGCATCGGCACCGCTGATCGCCCGATCGAAATCGTCGACGTGAAGGGTATGCGGAAATTCGTCCGGTTCCGGCATCAGCGCGGCTGGCCCGCACAGGCGGATTTCCTTCACTCCCAGGGTGGTCAGCGCGTGGATGTCCGAACGCGCCACGCGCGAATGCCGGATGTCACCACAGATCACCACCGTGAGGTTCTCGAAATCCGGTCGATGCTGGCGAATCGTCAGTGCATCCAGCAGGCCCTGGGTAGGGTGTGCGCGATTACCGTCGCCCGCGTTGATCACCGAAACGCCACTCATCGCGTGATGCACCAGCTCTTCCGGCGTGCCCGAGTGCTTGTGCCGCACGATGATCGCGTCCAGGTGCATGGCTTCGAGCGTGTGCAGCGTGTCGAGTAGTTCCTCGCCCTTGCTGGTGGAGGAAAAGCCGATGTCGAAATTGATCACGTCGGCACCGAGCCGGCGCGCTGCCAGCTCGAACGATGTGCGAGTGCGCGTGGAAGGCTCGAAGAACAGGTTCAGCACAGTGCGCCCGGTCAGCACGTCAAGCTTGCGGGTGCCGTGCGCACAGGCATCGCGCAATGCCTCGGCACGATCGAGCAAGCGCTCGATGGTCGCGCGCGGGAGGTTTTCCAGAGTGGTGAGGTGGCGCAGGCGAGGGCTCATCGAGGGCTCATTTCGGCTGGTTTGCAAGGATGGGGTAAAGAGGCTGGCCAT
>JBAPPP010000174.1:0-20167 GCA_049280175.1 Rhodanobacter sp. | reverse complement strand
GCCGGGGTCTCCACGAGCAGCGAAAACCTCTCCTACGCCGGGATGCAAATGGCCTTCGCGTTCTTCCTTGGGGTGTTGCAAGGATACGGGCCAGCAAGCGACTTGACGGTCCTTAGGGATCGAGTCGTCGGCATCGTGATCGGGAACATATGGATCAGCGTCTTTTTCACCAGTCTTTGGCCCGTCGCAGCGCTTCAGCAAGCGCGCAATCTATGGTCGTCTTCACTTGAAAAGCTGAGCGCGCTCCTTGTCGCGCCGACTACGGAAACCGCCGTTGACCTGCGGCTCGAGGTCAACACAAAGGCCCAACAAGCAGCCTTGTTGAGATCGCGTTCGGCATTCGAACGGCAGCTGGTTCCGAGCCGTCGACCGGCCCTTTCCGCTGAACTCGAAGCAGCTTCCATGGAACGATTGACCTACTCCACATTTATCCTCCGCCGCCTTCAGTCGCCGACTCCCTCCCCAGCTATCGCCGATATCCACACGTCGCAGCGCCTGCTCGCGCTCTCCAAAGGAGCGGCCCCCAATTCACTTCAGCTTGACATGCCGGATCCGTCGCCACTTGTCGGCCGTGCCCGTGCACGCCTAAACGAAGAGATCGACCATGCAGCGCGCTTGCTATAAATCGCCCATCCTTATCGGGTGCGGCATCGCCATCGCGCTTTGGGGTCATCTCACGCCTGTGTTCGCGAGAGACGCGCCCGTTTCGTGGGCAGGGCCGCCAACAAATGGAGTCGCGACGATCACAACGGATACGCCCAAGGTCGAAGATCGAACCTATTCGTTATCGGAACTGTTGAAACTGGCGTTGTCGATCAATCCACAGACGCGAGAGACTGAAGAACAGGCTTACCAGGCGAACCTGGCGACACGACTGGCCAAGAGCCAATATGCTCCGCAGCTCAGCATCAAGGCGCTCGGTGGTATCCAGCGTACGCCATTGGCCATTCCACCCACGGTCTCGCCGAAGGGTTACTTCATTTCGTCAACGCGTGAGATCTTCCCTACCCTCGATATGAAATGGCTGCTGGCCGATTTCGGCCGACGCAAGGGCGAGGTCGAAGAGGCTCGGCACAACGCCGATGCGGCGCAGTCGGCGGTCGTGGCCGCCCAGGAAAAGCTGGTCTACGATGTCTCGGATGCCTACTTTGAGTCAGTCTCGACACAGGGCCGCATTCGAGCCGTGCAAAAGGCTCTCGACGCCGCCGGACTCACCGAGCAGGCCGTCGTCGATCAAAGCAAGCATGGACGCGCCACGGCGGTCCAGGTGGCCGAAGCCCAGCGTCAGACGGCCGCCATGCGTTTGGCGCTCACCAAAGCGTCTGGCGCCGCCGATACCGCGTTTGCGGGCTTGGTTGCGACCGTCGGTTTACCGCCCGAGAGCCACTTTGAAATCGCCATGCCAGCGGACGTCGCAGCCCCGACCTCCCTGAAACCGTTGAATGTTCTGATCGACGAAGCACTTGAGTCGCGACCGGACATCCTCGCTGCCAGGGACAAGGTGGCAGCGTCGGAAGCCAAAATCGAGACAGCGAAAGCCGCCTATCGCCCTACGATCAGTTTGGATGCACAGGTATTTCAGAACATCGGCGAAATCAGCAGCGACGGCAGCCCGTATTCGTCGATCAACCGCACTGGCGATGCCCTGTTCGTCTCGTTCGAATGGCCACTATCCGACGGCGGCGCGCGAGCGACCAAGGTGGCGCTTGCCCTCTCTGAAAAGTCCGCTGCAGAAGATTCGTTGGCAGTCGCCAGGAACGGCTCTTCTCTGCAAGTCGTGCAGGCCTATAACAATCTTAAAACAAGCCTCGACAACCGCACCCAGACGCTTGCCTACACCAAGGCTTCCGATATCGCCTATCAAGCGACATTGGGTTCTTATCGACGAGGGCTCAGCAGCATCACCGATCTCATGAATAACGAGGCGATCCTCGCGCAAGCGCAAGCTGACCAGGAAGACGCCGACGCCGATGTACAAATTGCCAAGGCCGCTCTTGATCTCGCACTGGGTCATCGACCTGTGTCGCCATAACGTTTCCCACCCGCATCCCTCACCCAAGCAGTGGAGTGTGCCATGAGCAAGAAAGTCGCTGAAATCATCGTGGAGGTCCTCGAACAAGCGGGCGTAAAACGCTGCTACGGCATCGTCGGCGATACCCTGAATCTCATCGCCGAACATCTCGACAAGAGTTCGATTGAGTGGGTGCATGTGCGCCACGAAGAAGCGGGTGCTTTCGCCGCTGGCTGCGAGGCTCTGTTTACGGGCCAGTTGACTGCGTGCGCCGGTAGTTGCGGCCCGGGGAGTCTGCACTTTATCAATGGGCTGTATGAAGCGAACCGCAATCGCTCCCCGGTTGTCTTGATTGCCAGTAGCATCCTGATGAGCGAGATGGGGTTTGAGTTTATCCAGGAGGTGGATTTCAAGTCGGTATTCAAGGAGTGCTCGGTGTTTTGCGACATGATTCTTACCGCGGACCAGGCTCGAAAAAAAACAGTCATGGCCTGCCAGGCTGCCATCGCCAAGCGCGGCGTTGCTGTGTTGATCGTTCCTGTCGACATCTCCCATAGTGAGGTCCACACAGACTTTCCTTACCGGGTTCATTTCCCGCGTCCGACGATTCGTCCCAACGACAATGAAATCGCGGAAATCGCCAAGATCCTCAACACCGGAAAGAAGGTCACCATCTATGCCGGATCTGGTTGCGAAGACGCATTGAGCGAGATCGTCGCTGTCGCCGAACAGCTCAAAGCCCCAGTCGCACATACGTCACGAGGAAAGAGCTTTCTTGAACATGACAACCCGTACAACGTGGGTATGACGGGTATTCTCGGAAACGAGGCCGGCTATAAAGCCGTCCTGGACTGCGACACCCTGCTCCTGCTGGGAGCCGACTTCGCCTGGCGCCAGTTCTACCCCGACAGTGCCAACATCGTACAGATCGACCTCGACCCCACCCATCTTGGTCGACGTCATCATGTGACGCTTGGTGCCGTTGGCGATATCAAGCCCACGCTGAGCGCCTTGCTCCCGCTTCTGGAACAGAAAAGCGACGGCAGCTTCCAGAAGACCTATGTCGACCGCTATCACGAGCACGTGGCGTCCTGGAAGAAACAGGTAGCTCCGGGCCATAACGACACCATTCCAGGGTCGTACCTCACGGCCCTCATCGGCGAGCACGCCGACGACGATGCGCTCTTTACCGGCGATGACGGTACACCGATTTTTTGGGCGACCCGCTGCATTGACACAAACGGCAAGCGGCGCGTTTTTGGAAGCCTTCTCCATGGCACGATGGCGACAGCACTTGCCGGTTCGCTCGGAATTAAAAAGGCCGCACCCGAACGTCAAGTCATTGCGCTTTGCGGAGATGGAGGCTTATCGATGCTGCTTGGCGAACTGCTGACGACCATACAAGAAGAAATACCCGTCAAGATTGTCGTATATGACAACAGCAAACTGGGCTTTGTCGAAATTGAACAGATGGCGGAAGGCATGCTCGACACGTTTACGCGTTTGAAGAACCCCGACTTTGGACTGGTGGCCCAAGCCATTGGCCTGTGGGGCAAAACGGTCGACAAGGCTTCTGAACTGGAATCCGCCATCGACGAATGGCTCGCCCAACCAGGTCCTGCCCTGCTAAATGTCCGGGTCAATCCGCTCGAGTTGACCAAGCCACCCTTTATTGAGCTAAAACCGGTCATCGGCATGGCTTTGTATACCACTCGAGCCCTACTTCATGGGCGCGGCGCCGACGTAGTGGAAATGATTCGCGAAAACATCTGATCTTTCGATGCTGGGATACCAGGAGTTGGAGGCCATTCCAGGGCTAGTATCGGTGTAGCGAACCGCTGCGGACTTGGCGGCGTAACAGATACGCCAACACTCTTTGCCTCTGGAACGAAGCCACATGTCGCAGAACTATCAGAGCAAGGTATCTCCCTGGAATTGGGGAGAGCGGGAGATCCAGAAGCGTCTGGGTATTGCCGAGCGCATGGAGGTCATCGGGCGTAAGGTCATTCGCGATTTCATGCCCGACCAACACCGCGACTTTTACGCGCAACTTCCCACTTTGTTCATGGGTGTCGTCGATAAGGATGGCTGGCCCTGGGCGACCATACTCGAAGGGTCGCCAGGCTTCGCTATGTCGCCTGATCCGCGGCTCCTGGAAATTCGCGCGCTACCAAGCCCCGGCGATCCGGCGGCCGGGTTGCTTTCAGTCGATACGCCGGTAGGGCTGCTCGGGCTTGAGTTTCAAACTCGGCGTCGTAATCGAATGAATGGCAAGATCACACGGATGCTTGGCGATGGCTTCGCGGTGGCGGTTGAACATTCGTTTGGCAACTGCCCTCAATATATCCAGACGCGAAACGTGGTCGCCAAGGGTGTTGTCGCGGCCATACCTGTTGCGCCCGAAATCAGAGAGAGTCTTGATGCGGAGGCTTTGGCCACCATCACTGGCGCCGATACATTTTTTATCGCGAGCTATACCGATCCGGATGACCAAAAGTCACGACGGCAGGTGGATGTTTCACATCGAGGCGGACGGAGCGGCTTTGTCCGAGTCGAGGGTGACTTACTTACCATCCCTGATTTTGCGGGCAACCTGCACTTCAACACGTTGGGCAATCTGATCGAGACCCGGCGTGCGGGGCTCTTGTTCGTCGACTTCAATCAAGGCGACGTCCTTCAACTTATCGGGGACACCGAGATCGATTTTGACTCCGATGAAATATCTGCCTTCCAGGGTGCCGAACGCCTGTTCACGTTAAGGGTTCGGCGAATGATCCGGCGGCGATCGGCGCTGCAGACGCGCTTCGCTTTCCTGGAGTACTCGCCAAACTCACTGCTGACGGGATCCTGGACGGAGGCTACGGCACGTCTTCAGGCCGTCTCCATGGGTCGCGAGTGGCGGAGCTTTCGCGTGGAACGCATCGTCGACGAGAGTTCTACGATCCGGAGTTTTCACCTGACACCCAATGATGGTCTCGGTTTGACGCCGCACGTGGCGGGACAGCACTTGCCCATTCGATTACGGCTGACCGACCAAGCCGCGCCGACGATCAGGACATACACTCTTTCGTCAGCACCCTCCGATGCGGTGTATCGCATATCAGTCAGGCGGCAAGGCGCGGCATCGATGTATCTTCATGACCATCTGAAGGAAGGAGATACGCTTGAAGTTCGTGCACCGGATGGCCAATTTACGATTGATGCATCCGCCCACCGCCCTGTCGTCCTGATTTCAGCGGGTGTTGGCATTACCCCTATGTTGGCGATGCTTCGACACATTGTGTACGAAGGAATGCGGACCCGGTACTTTCGACCGACTTACTTCATTCATGGCTCACGCACGGTGAAGGAGCGCCCCTTTGACGCGGAGCTTGCCGAACTGATCAAAGCCGCCAACGGGAATGCCGTCCTCGTACGCGTGCTGAGCCAGCCTGGCAGCGACGACCAGCCAGGCCGCGATTATGATTTTGCGGGTCGTATCGACATCAAAGTCTTGAAACATGTTCTGCCGTTCGACGATTACGACTTCTATCTCTGCGGGCCACCTGAGTTCATGCAATCCTTGTACGGGCAGCTGCGGGCGCTGCATGTCGCAGACGAGCGGATCTTTGCGGAGGCATTCGGCCCCGCCAGCCTGCGCCGCACAGCGGACTTGAACCGGCCGCGCGTCGAATACCCTGCCCCTTCCGACAAGGATGTCCCTGTCGTCTTTCTGAAGTCGGGAAAAGAGGCGCAGTGGACACCGGGCAGCGGCTCACTGCTGGAGTTGGCCGAGTCGCAAGGCTTGTCGCCCGAATATAGTTGTCGCGGCGGCACATGTGGCACGTGTCGCACCAGGTTAATTGAGGGAAAGGTGACCTATACGCTGGCGCCCGATGCGGCGCACGATGCCACAAACGTGCTGATTTGCTGTGCCGTACCGGCCAGCGGCTCGCTAGAGAAAATCGTCCTCGATGTCTGAAGAGTGACAGGTGACATGGAGCTTGTGCTGGAGGGACCTGATATCGCATTCGGAGACCACCACCATGAGCCACATCGTTTCCGTCAACGTCGGTTTACCGGCAGAAGTCGAGTGGCGCGGAAGGATCGTTCGCACCGCGATCTGGAAGCGGCCTGTCAGCGGGCGAGTCATGGCCCGTCAACTCAATATCGATGGTGATGGCCAGGGCGATCTCCAAGGACACGGAGGAGTCCACCGCGCAGTGATGGTCTACCAGCTGGCTTCCTACCGTTATTGGGAACAAGTGCTGCACCGAACGCTCAGCGAGTACGGCATTTTCGGGGAGAATCTTACGGTCGACGGTCTGCCGGATGACGAGGTCTGCATCGGTGACAGATTTCGTATTGGCGGTGCGTTGTTTGAGGTGTCACAGCCGCGAGTGACCTGCTACCGCGTCGGCATACGAATGAATGAATCACGCATGGCCGCATTGCTCGTCTCACATCGACGTCCAGGATTCTACTTTCGTGTCGTCGAAGAAGGGGAGATCGGCGAGGGTGATGAGATTGTTCAAGTAGAGCAAGGGCAAGAAAAGATCACGGTAGTTGATGCAGATGCTTTGCTCTACCTACCTGCGCCTGCAGAGAAGGGCCTCCGTCGGGCCGCAAACGAACCTGCATTCAGCCCCGGCTGGAAACAATCGTTTGATGCTCTGCTTACAAACGCCAACGGAGCCGGAAATGCCGGGCTTGCGGCGATTGCGTGGCCTGGCTTTCGAACTCTCAAGGTCGCCGATGTCGTCAACGAAACTGCCGACGTAAAGTCGATCCTCCTTACCGCGATCGACCCGCCAGCCCTCGCCCCGCCGGTAGCTGGATCATTCATCGTGCTACGTGTCACCCCTCCCGACGGAGTGGGCACCCTCACTCGAAGCTACTCCATCTCCAATGCCGGTGAGGACGGCCTCTATCGCATCAGCGTGAAGCGCGGGAACGGCGATGGGAGTCGATACTTTCACGACAGCATTTCGGCAGGTGATCGGATTGAGGTCAGTGCGCCACGCGGAAGCTTCTCCCTTCAGTCAGGCGACCAGCCGATCGTGTTCCTGAGCGCTGGGATCGGTATCACCCCGGTGCTGAGCATGTTGCATCAGCTAGTCGCCAATCGAACGGCCAACGATCAGGACGTCTACTGGATCTACGGTGCACGAAACGGTTCGGAGCACCCGTTCAAGCCAGAAGTGGCGCAGCTGCTCAAGGCACTGCCTCACGCCAGATCCATCGTTGCCTATAGCCAGCCAAGACCTGTCGACCAGCCGGGCCGGGACTTTGACATCTCCGAGCGCATCGGTGCATCGCTGCTACAGAGGCTTGGTGTTCCGACCGCCGCACAGTTCTACTTGTGCGGCCCGGCAGGGTTTCTATCGGGCCTCATCGATGGCCTGATGGGCATCGGGGTCGTCAACGGCAGCATTCATACGGAGGTGTTTGGCGGCGGCACGTCAATGACGCCGGGGATCGCCCCAGTCCCCCTGAAGCCACCACATCCGCCCGCGGGAGAGCAAGGTCGTGGACCGACGGTGTCCTTCACTCGAAGCGGTTTGGCTGTGCGGTGGTCTGACAAGGTTCAAAGCTTGCTGGAACTGGCGGAGGCGTGCGACGTTCCGGTCAAGTGGGCCTGCCGTACCGGTGTCTGCCATACGTGCGTGACCGCTCTTATCGAAGGGCAGGTTCTTTATGATCCCCTACCCATCGACGCGCCGGCGAACGGCGACACGCTCATCTGTTGCGCTCGCCCCACTACGGATGTCGAGCTCGATCTGTAGACCGGCCGTATCAGCCGGGCACGCCTTGGCAGCTCATTGCTGCGGAGGTTTGACGTCGAACGCAATCCGTCCCGCGGGCAGAAAACTGAGCGAGATGACAGCGCCACCCTTCACTTCCGGAAAGTGGTGACTACCCGGTGCCGGCGCGGTCCAGCCGCCATGACACCAGCCGCTCGGACCCGCGAGCGCAGCACCTTCGCTGAGTGGCACCACTAAATTGAACTCGCCGTACGGGTGCGAGTGATAGCCGCCGCGGAAGCTCCCTTCGGGATTGTTCTGCGAGTTATCCGTACTGTCCATCAGCACGGCTGTGGCACTGAAGAAGAACGTCTCCGCACTGGGCAAAAGGAGTTGCGAACGACGGTAACGCGGGCCAGCGATTTCAACATAGGCCGCCCAGCCCTCCTCCACGCCGAGCGCAATCAGCCGCGACAAGTCCTTGTACAACTCGCTTTCAACGCCGTATTTGGAATTCAACCATTGTTCGACCTCGGCGCTCGTGGTCATGTCCTTGACCTCTTGCAGCAAGGGGACCAAACGAGTAACCAGTTCGTCTTTGGCACTCGCGATTTGAGTTTGAGACATTTCAGTTTGTCCTCGGATCAAGTGTCATGTACTGGCGTGCAATCGTTCAATGGGCGATCTTCTTGAGCGGTCCCTTGGGTTTCTTCACAAACCAGATAAGAGCCGCCGATCCAATCATCAGCACGGTTGCCAGCGCGTAGAAATCATTTGTCGCAAGCATCACGGACTGGCCGTCGACCAAGCGGGAGAAAAGAGCCGCCGTGCGCTCGGGCGGGATTCCCGCATCGATCGCTTTCATCGCTATATCGGTTGGCGCACCAGGAGCAATCGCGTTGACCAACTCCGTGCGAGTGAACTTGCCCATGTGCTCCCAATAGGTCTGGGTAAGGGTTGCACCTATCGCCATGGACATGACCCTGAGAAAGTTTTGCAGGCCGGCGCCATTGGCAACCTTTTCAGGGGGAAGATCCGATACACCGAGCGAGGTCAAGGTGATGATGCACGCAGGTATGCCCGCCCCCAGAATGAACATCGGTACAGCGACGGACATGAAGTCGGATTGCGAAGTCAGATGGGCCCGCATGAAGAACGAGAGCGCGAGTACACCCATCCCATAGCTGACAAGCCAGCGCGGATCGACCTTCGGAAGAAGCCTGCCGATCACTGGAGAGCTCAGCACCGCCAGGATGCCCATCGGGGCTGTGGCGTAACCCGCCCAGGTGGCGGTGTAGCCCATCTGCTGCTGCAACCATAGGGGCGTCAGCACGATGTTGCCGAAGAAGATCCCGAACATCAGGCTCAGTACGATCGTGGAGACAAGCCAGTTGCGGGATTTGAACACCGACAGGTCAATCACCGGATCGGCGTCGGTCAGCTCCCAGATGATCAGCAGAGCCAGCGCTACTACCGAGACGATCGCGCAGGCGATGATCAGATTCGAGGAGAACCAGTCGAGCTCGCGACCTTGGTCGAGCATGACCTGGAAAGCGGTGACAAACACGACGAGAAGCGCAAGACCCATGGCGTCAATGCGGCTTCGTTCGGTTTTTGTTTCACGTCCCTTGAGCACGCTCAACGCACCAAAACCCACCAAAATGCCGAAGCCTATGTTGATATAGAAGATCCATGACCAGCTCCAATTGTCCGAGATCAGGCCACCTAGAATGGGGCCAAAAATCGGAGCAACAACCGTCATCATGCCCCACAGCGACAGCGCGATATTGGATTTCTGTTTGGGAAATACCGAAAGAAGCAGCGTTGAAGACAGTGGAATGAGCGGGCCGCCGGCGAGGCCCTGAAGTACGCGAAAAAGAACCAGGCTACCAAGTGACCCTGCCAGGCCGCAGCAGATGGAGAAGATCACGAAAGCGACGACAGCCGTGGTAAAAACGCGCACTTGACCAAAGCGCCTTGAGAGCCAACCCGTCAACGGTATGGTTATGGCTTCCGCTACCGCGTAAGCGGTGATGATCCAGGTTCCTTCCGTGGTTGATACACCAAGGTCGCCAGAAATCGTCGGCATGGCAACGTTGGTGATCGTCGTATCAAGCACGACCATGAAGTTCGCCAGCGAAAGCACGACAGCGGCGAACGCCAACTTGCCGCCGGCAAGCGGCTGTAGTTCCCGAGCAGCCATGGGCTAGTCCTCGCGCGACAACTTGTCGGCCCTGACAGACGTCAGATCAACCGTGACGTTCATCGAGAGCCCCACACGCAGGGTGTGCTTGGCGAGCTGCTTGGGATCGAGTCGTATGCGCACCGGCAACCGTTGCACAACCTTGATCCAGTTGCCGGTAGCGTTCTGCGCCGGAATGGCAGAGAAGGCCGAACCGGTACCACCCGCAAAGCCCTCGACAATGCCGGTGTAGACGACGTCGTCACCGTAGAGATCGGACGTCACACTGACAGCCTGGCCTGGTCTAACGTTGCGCAATTGGCTTTCCTTGAAATTGGCGTCGACGTAGATATGGTCAATCGGAACGACGCTCATCAAGCGCTTGCCGGGCTGTACCTGCTGCCCCACGTCCACGGCGCGTTCAGTAACAATGCCGTCGGTCGGTGCGCGAATCATGGTTCGGGCCAGATCGACCTTGGCTTGCTCGAGGCGTGCGGCGGCCGCCAATACCTCCGGGTTCGTGTCGACGGTGCTGTCGACAATCAGCGCATTGTTCGCTTGACGCGCTCCGCTAGCCGCCGAATGCGCGGCGTGAGCCACCGTCACTCGCGCCTGCTGCTGCTGGAAGGCTGCCGTGGCCTCACGTAGTTGCGCCTGTGAATCGGTCAATTCCTGTTGTGACACAGCACCGCCCTCGGCGAGGTTCTGGCGGCGTTTGTTGTCGATCGTCGCTTTTTCCAGCGCCGCCCTTGCACTGGCAAGATCCGCGTCTGCTGCGCTGATTTCGGCAATACGGAGGTCTTCCTGTCCTCCAAGGTTCACATCGTTGGCCATCATCTGACGCACTTGTCGCTTCGCTTTCGCGAGATCTGCCTGCGCATGATCCACTGCGATCCTCGCATCGGTGTCATCAAGCACCACCAGGACATCGCCAGCATGAACTGCCGTCGTGTCGACGACGTTGACCTGTTTTACGGGCCCGTTGATCTGTGGCGTGATCTCGGCCACTTCCACATTCGTATAGGCGTTGTCGGTCGAAACCGATCGCCCAGCAAAGATCAACAGATACACTCCGTATCCAACGGCGCTGAGCGCAAGGATGCCACCGAGGCCAAAAATCAAGCGCTTTCGCTTCGCAGCCTGAGCCTTGCCGGCTTCTGCACCAAGCTGCGTGGTCATGCCTTCATCTATATGATCGTTCACAGCTTCACCTGTTCTTTAAACTTGGATGGGGATTCGAAGCCGCCGCCCAGTGCCTTCACCAATGCAATGTCGAGCGAATAGCCGCGCATATGGATGGCCGTATCGGCTATCTGCGCCTGGAGCAGCGCGTCTTCTGCAGTGAGAACGGTTTGGAAGTCGGCCAAGCCGCCGTCGTATCTCTCTTTGGCAAGGGCATACGCTTTTTCGCTGCTGCTCAGTCCAGCGTCTGTGGCGACGAGCCTGTCGTTCAACGCAGTCAGGCTACGTGCCGCGTCCGCTGTTTCACGCAACGCCTGGGTCAGCGCTTCGTTGTAATTGGCCACCGCCAGATCGAACTCTGCGCGAGCGGATCGATAGTTGGCACGCAAGCGGCCACCTTCAAATATCGGCAAGTGCAACGCAGGGCCGAAGCCACCCACGTTCGAGCCCGCGGACGTCAGGTTGCTCAGTCCAAGCGATTCAAAGCCAAGGAACGCGGTGAGGTTGACATCGGGATAGAACGAAGCCTTGGCAACGCCGATTCGCTTGGCCGCTGCCTCGACACGCCACCGCGCTGCAACAACTTCGGGCTTTCTGCCAAGCAGGTCAGCTTCAATGGTTGGGGGAAGACCCACGGTACGACGGACAGAGAGTTGCGGACGCGTGATATCCAAACCGCGATCCGGCCCACGACCGAGAAGAGCGGCGATCCCATTGCGGGCAAGCTGAATCTGCTCGTTCGCTTCAGCCAGGTCAGCCTGGGCCAGATTCACACGAGCATTCGCTTCTTCGATCGACACCTGCGCATCCAGGCCCTGCGCGAATCGTCGTTGCACAAGCTTCAGGGAGTCTTGCCGATTTCGCAGCGACTGCTGGGCTACATCCTGTCGTACAAACAAATATTGCAGCCGGACATAGGCATCAGCCACCGACGTCGTCAGCAGCAAACGGGCACCCGCGGCATCAGCTTCTACGGCGTTCGCTTCAGACACAGCGGCGTGCAACGCCGAACGATTCTTGCCCCAGAAATCCAGCTCCCAACTGAAATCCAGCGTTGTGCGTCCCATGTCGTTCCATCCACGAGGAACGGCGGCAGCGGGGAAAATGCTGTTGTAGCTCAACTTGTCTCGTGTCACCGAGGCGCTGGCGCCAAGCGTTGGATAGAGTGCGGAGCGAGCCTCTCCCGTTTGAGCCACTGCCTCGCGCAACCTCGCCTGCGCTTCCATCATCGTCGGTGAATGGTCCAGAGCTTCACCGATGAGCTTTTCCAACTGAGGATCCTGAAAGGACTCCCACCAGTTCTGCGAGGGCCAGTCACCCTCAGCGCCATTGAAGCTGCGCGCGGCTTCCAGTTCCGAGACAGGAATGGGTTGAGGCAAGGGGCCGAGGTGGGGGATGGCGGCGCACGAGCACAGCAGAACCCCTGCGCAAAATAACCCTGCGCTCTTTAGGATCCCATCCCATATGCGTGTACTTGGCACTCGTCTGAAAGACGAGCCCATCGTTTGACGTTGCATGGATCACAGGCCTGTTTGATCGACGTCCGGCAATTGTGTACCGAGCGGTACGGTACGTCAAGTGCATACGACTCTAACCAGGCTTAGGTGTGGCCTATGTTCCAATAGATCGGGTAAACCGACCGGTGCGGCATCCGTCTTTCTGGTACGCTGCAGGCGCCCCCTGTGTAGGACCTCGTCCATGCCCCCTTCCCTGCGCCGCAAGCCCCCTGCGTCCACCCAGGAATCGAATCCCGTTACGCGCACGGTCTCGCCGCCGCCTGACAAGGCAGCGGCTGTGCTTTCAGGGGCCCGAGAAATATTCCTGGCCCACGGCTTCAGTGCATCGACGACCGACATGATTCAGCAGGCCGCTGCCGTGTCCAAGTCAACGCTTTACTCGCACTATCCAAATAAGGAGGCTTTGTTTACGGCAGTCATCGAGGCCGAGTGCGAATACCACCTTGCGAGCATCCGCAAACTGAAATTCTCGGATAACCGTCTTGAGTGGATTCTGGGAGAAATGGCGCGCGCGTATCTGGACAACGTGCTATCGCCCGAGGCCTTGGCGCTATACCGGGTCGTCGTGGCAGAAGCCCCCCGATTTCCTGAACTCGCCAGACGCTTTTACCTTGCGGGGCCCGGCGCCATGAACGGCATTGTCGCGGAAGTGCTGGATGGGAGCATCTCGAAAGATGAACTCGACTTCAGCAGCATCGGACGTGACGCTGCAGCGGCGCTCTTTGTAAATATGGTTCGCGGCGAAGCGCAAATGCAGTGTGTAACTCACCCCAACTCGCAGCCGTCAGCGGCGCAGCGCGACCGCTGGGCACATGAGGCAGTCGCAAGCTTCCTTCGCGCATTCCGGAAATCCAAAACGCGGGCACGAGCATAGTACGCACAAGGATATAATCTGCAGTCGCACTACCCATCCAACACCAGGAACCGTTGCCACGGTTCCCCTCCGAGGCGCTACATAACGCGGGCGGATCACGTTCTCGGTGATCGCCAGAGTAAAGCCCGCTCGAACGAGGAGTTTCCCATGATCTTCGCCGTGTTTCTTGTCTCCCCCAGTGACGTGAAAACCGAACAGCTGGAGGAAGCTCCTGAGTTGCTTGAGCGCGATGGGCGCCTTTTTTCGTTGCGTGGCGGCCCCCGTCAACCGCAAACGACAGATCGAGTATGGGACCCGGTGGCTGTCTACGCCCTCGATGAACTCACTGAAGAGGAGTTTCAGGACCTCTACGAGCTCCTTAAAAAGCGAGTGCCGGAACTGAACTTGAAGTACTGACTGGATACCTCGCAAAGAGGCCATGGCGCCGCCTTGATTTCGGGCGGCGCGTACAGACACGGGCTTCACCTGGCCAGGCGGAAAGTAAGTTGACTCTGGCGCGCAGAAGCTGGCCAGCCAACTGACAAATGCATCGTGCCAGCTCGGTGTCATGAGCAGGCGGACTCAACGGAGCCAGACGATGGAAGAGCAGAACATCCGGATGGCCATTGATCGACATTGGGCTGCATCCGCTGCGGGTGATCAAGTTGCCGAGCACGAGATCTATCACGATGACGCAGTGTGCGAATACCCACAGTCAGGCGAGATCATCCACGGTCGGCACAACCTGCAAGCGCTGCGCAGTCATCACCCCGGTAAACCATCAGGATTTGTGATCCGGCGTATCGTCGGTGAAGGCAATCTCTGGGTCACCGAGTACATGATTACCTATGAGGGCAAGCACGCCTACACCGTGAGCATCATGGAGTTCCGTGATGGAAAGGTATCGCACGAAACTCAATACTTCGCCGATCCCTTCGACGCTCCAGCCTGGCGCGCCCAGTGGGTCGAGCTGAAGGCATGATCGACGGCTTCCGGCACCAGCAAACAGCCGACGCCTGAAAACGGCGTGGCTGTTGCCGGACTCACTAGCTCAAGCTCAGTCCACTCACCCGCGCCGTGGAACAAATCCTGGCACGCCGGTCTCCACTACGGCGTTCAATCGGATGCTCTTTGTGATGAGTTCACGCATTTCCCGCATCGCGTCTTCAGGCAGTGAGGAAATGTCGAAGTTCTCCTGGATATGGGCAGGGTTGGTTGACGTGGTCAGGAACGCCGCGCCGCGTTGCGCCGCCCATGCCAGCGCGACTTGCGCCGGGGTCTTGTCGATACGCTGGGCGATCGCCTTGATCACCGGGTCGTCCGTTATTCTCGGCTCCATGCCATGCCCTAACGGCGCGAAAGCGAGCAGCACGATTCCATGCTGCTGACAAAAGTCGAGTAGCTCCCACTCGGGAAGATACGGATGGCACTCGACCTCCACCACGGCGGGCTTGATGCGCGCAACCGCGACAATCTCTTTCAGCTTCGGCAGAGTGATGTCGGACAGCCCGATGGACTTGCACCGCCCCGCATCCACGAGACGCTCCATCGCCTGCCACGTCTCGACCAGGGTTAACCCCGAGTCATAGATCGGCTCATCCTGTTCGTTCCTCGGATACTGTTCGTCCCCAGGCTGAAAGGCAAAGGGCGTATGGATCAGATAGCAATCAAGGTAGTCGAGCTGCAGACGGTGCATGCTTGCTTCGAAGGCAAGTTTGACTCGCTCGGGGCGATGATTGTTGTTCCATAGCTTGGTCGTGACGAAGAGCTCCCCCCGGCTCACCGTCCCCGCTTCAAAAGCCTCCCGCATTGCTTCACCGACCACATCTTCGTTGCGGTAGAGCTCCGCGCAATCGAGGTGTCGGAACCCTACTTCCAACGCGACTTTTATGGCTTGCCTGGCGGCGACAGGATTCGGAATCAAGGTGCCGAATCCGACGGCCGGGATGGTTCCGCCACCGTGGATGAGGGGAATGGTTGTATGGCGAAGATGCTCAAAGGTATGCACGTTTCTGTTCTCTTGTCGGGCGTCGTCTGCACAGGAAGGAACGCGTGTAGCCACCGCGTCTCTTCAAGTACCTGGATCAGTTAATCGGGTGTTCAATTGGAACTTCACTGCTTCTCGCGGTATGCCACTCTCTGCTCGAACGCGCCGCTGGAATTACCGCCAAGGGCAATCGAAAGCTGCACGGTGTCGAGGTGACGCGCCGTCTTCGCCTGGATCTGGCCGATCAACGCGCGCTCATAACCTCTCTCGGCGTCCAGCACCTGGAGCACACCGATTTCACCTACCTTGTAGCCCTGCTGGTTCAGCCGCAGGCTCGCCTCGGCAGCGTTCAATGCGTGTTCCTGCGCCGCATATTCCTCGGCGTCATGATTGATGCCCTGCAGGACGTCAGCCACCTGCCCCAAGGATTTGATGACTGTCTGCTGGTAGCCGGCGAGGGACGCCTTGTAACCGTCGATTGAGCCGCGGCGGTTCGCCTTACGCGTTCCACCATCGAAAATCGGCCCGGTCAAACCGGCTGCAAGTCCCCACAATGTTCCGATGCCGGGGCCTGCCTGAGTAAGCGAGGCCGAGAGCGTCAGGTGCGGGTACATATCTGCCGTTGCCACGCCGATCGCTGCACTTGATGCATGGAGCTGGGCTTCTGCTTCGAGAATATCCGGCCTCTCGCGGGCAAGCTCGGACGGCAGACTGACGGGCACATTCTCCGGCAGCGCGAAATCGCCCAGATCAAAATCCGGTGACACCCAGTCAGCAGGCCCCTTTCCCACCAGGATCGACAACGCATGCCGCGCCACATCACGCTGTTGGGCGAGCGGTGGCAACAGGGTCTCGTCCTGAGCGAGCTGGGTGGTGGCCAGGGCGATATCGACTTGCGTGGCACTGCCGTATTGATGGGCCGAGCGAACGAGGTCCAGGTTCTTCTGATCGTCAGCGATCAAGACCTGCACCGCGTCGATCTGCGCTCGGGCGGAGGCAAACAAAATGGCCTCGCTGGCGACATCGCCGGTCACTGTCAGGTAAGCCGCGTCAAATCGATGCCTCTCGAGTTCAGCGAGGGCCGTTCGCTCCTCGACCAGCCGTTTGGTGCCGCCGAAAAGGTCGAAATCGAAGCTCACTTGGGGCCCGACCGCGTAGAAGTTGGACGTAGCCGCGCCGGCCCCGTTGCTCGCCCGCTGACGACCGCCCTGAGCGCCAAATCCCACCTGCGGACTTAGGCCGCCCGCGGTGGCGGCGACGGCTTCGTTTGCTTGCGCGATCGTTGCGTCTGCCGCTTCCAGATCGAAATTGCCGACGATGGCCTTATGCATCAACTCGTCAAGCTTCGCGGAGCCAAGCGCCGACCACCAATCGCCGCCAACACTTTTGCCGAGGTCGACATGCGGAGCATCACCCGTCTTGTTGGCCCCGCTGAGTGCCTGTTCGGCTTGCGCGTCGTAATGTTGAGAGACGGTCGCCGCCGGTCGTTCAAAGTTCGGCCCCACCATGCACGCGGATAGAAGCGCAGCCGTGGCCGAGGCAAGGGTGACCGTCCGGGCAAAGCGCCCCAACGGACTCGATCTAACCAGTTTCATTTTGCGACTCCAGGATTGTTGCCGGAACGCGGCTTGCGGAGGAGAAGAACCAGCGGGCTTACGATCAACATGGCAATCATCAAGAGCTTGAATTGACCAATGACCGCGACCACCGCTGCCTGGCCAGTAACCAGCTCGTTCATCAATGCGAGTCCCTGCCCCGATAGAGGGCCAGCCGCCTGGCTCGCGATGCGGTACGGCCTGAGGTTGTTGGCCAGAGCCAGATGCATGCTCTGCGTATTGCTATAGAAGTAGAGCTGCACGATCGCGATGCCGATGGTGCTGCCATAAAGCCGCGACATGTTGAAAAGGACGGTGCCTTCCGCGCGAAATCTCGGGTCGAGCGTGCTGAAGGCCGCCCTGGTGAGCGCGGGCATCAGCATGCCCAGGCCCGCACCCTGAATGGCACCGGCAGCAACCACCGGCCACCAGTCCATCAACGGTGAGTAGCCAAGCATCCGCCAGTTGCCGTAAACCACGAGAGCCATCCCGCCGATCACCAGCAGCCGGTTGTCGAATCGTGTCGGCGCGCGCCACGTCAGCAGCAAGGCACCCACCAGGGCGATGCCTCGCGGGATGGTGATGTAGCCGGCCGTGTCGGCCGGATAGCCAAGCAGCTCCTCCAGCATGGGCGAGGTCAGCGCCAGTGTCGGCAACAGGACAAAGCCAAAAGCGAAAAACATCACCGTGGCAACACTGAAATTGCGGTCCTTGAACAAGGCCTTGTTGAGGAAGTGCTCGTCCTTCGTCAGCACATGCACGATATAGAGATAGAAACCGAGCGCCGATGCGATGGCCTCGGCCCAAATCTCCGGTGAAGCAAACCATTCCATGCGTTCGCCGCGATCGAGCAACATCTGCAGCCCCGCGATACCTACGGAGAAAGTTGCCAGTCCAAAGAAGTCGAAACGCTCGCTCTTGTGCAGTTTCTTCTCCTTCAGGTAGACACCCATGGCCAACGCGATGAACCCAGCCATCGGAAGACTCAGATAGAAGATCGAATGCCACCCAACGTATTCGCCGAGCCAACCGCCGATGGCCGGGCCACTCAGCATCCCCAGCAGCGCCGTTACGCTCCACGCAATGCTGATGCGGCCATGGCGCAGTGGCGGCAATTCATGCAGCAGGATCGCCATCGATAGCGGAGCGAGCGTGCCGCTCGCGGCGCCCTGCAGGATGCGCGCGGATACGAACTGCAATGGCGTTGTCGCCAGCGTGTCGAGTATCAGAGCAACGCTGAACAGAGCCATCGAGACCTGAAAGACCGTCTTCCTTCCGAACCGACCTGCGAGCCAATGCGTCATCGGCATGACAATGGCGCTTGCGGCGATGTACGAGGAAAAGACCCAGCCGATCTCGTCGTCGGTCATCGACAGACCGCCTTGCACGTGCAGTACCGCCGCATTCGGGATCGAGATGTTCATCGCCTGCATGTAGGTCGCAAGCAGCGCCGCCACGACCAGGCTCCAATGAGCCGTCATCTCGGTGCGTGGATCAGCGCCAGCATTCACTTCCCTGCCCCGGCGTCACGGGTCTGTGCAAACCCATCCCGACGGGTATCGACCTGCGCGGTGACGCTCATGCCCGAGTACAGCGGCCACTTGGGATCGACGTTGTCCAACTCCAGCCGCACGGGCAAACGCTGCACAACCTTCACCCAGTTGCCGGTGGCGTTCTCAGGCGGCAATAGCGCAAATTCGGATCCCGTCCCAGGGCTGATGCTGACCACGTGTGCCTTGAAACCATGTCCAGGATAGGTATCCACATCGACGATCGCCGCCTGGCCTGGCCGCATATGCGTCAGCCCGGTTTCGCGGAAATTCGCCTCGACCCAGATGTGTCGACTCGACATCATCGAGAACACCGTGGCACCGCTGCTGACGAAATCGCCCGCCTGCAGATCGTCAACCTTGGTGACAACGCCATCGTCCGGCGCCATGACGCGCGTATAAGAAAGGTCAAGCCGCGCGCGATCCAGTTGCGCCCTGGCCTCGCGAACCGTTGGGTGCCGATCGACCTCGATATCGGGGTCGCCATTCAATCCAGCGATACTGTTGGACACGTCTTGCTGCGCCGACGCAATGCGCTGACGCGCAACCATGAGGTCGGTTTGGGCTTGTTCGTAAGCTGAGCGCGAGGCGAAATCAGTGGCGAGCAGCGCCTTCTTGCGTTCGAATTCGTGCGCGTCGAAGTCAGCCGAAAGCCTGGCCGATTCGACATCGGCCAGTTGCCGGCGATAAGTCGCCTTGAGCGCTTCGACCTGCAGGCGCGCGGTGCTGAGCCGAGCCTCGGCTTGTTCCACTGCAATCCGGTAGGGCTCTGGATCTATCTGGAACAGCAACTGCCCCGCGTGAACCTGCTCATTTTCCGTCACCGCGACTTTCAGCACCTGACCGGGGACCCTGGCGTTGATGGAGACCTTCGCGGCGCGCACGAAAGCATCGTCGGTCGCGATGTCGCGCGCTCCATGCAGATACCTGGCGCCGCCGCCCAACACCAGCAACAAGGGCAACGCCACCATCAGCGGCCGCCGCAGCCGTTGCTTGACGCTCCGGCGCGCCTTCTCGGCGTGCTCGCCCGAGCCCAACCCTTCAACCGTTTCATCAAATTGTTGGCGCATCACAGATACCTATTGACTGCAGGAATGACTCGAAGACCGACATTGCGCGGCGACCCCGCCCCCTAGGACGCCGACCCCTGCGGCGGTCGATCACCTTCACCAGGGTCCAGGTTCCACGCACGTTGCATTTTTGTACCGTAAGGGATAATAATCCTCCGAAACATGAGAGGTCAAGTTTTTTATGCGATCCAGTACAAAACATGACGGAGCCGAGAAAAGGCCGCGCGGACGGCCACGCGCCTACGACCCCGAGACTGCCCTTCGGCAGGCGGCGGAGGCGTTCTGGAAGACCGGCTATTCCGGTACCTCACTGGACGACATTTCTGCTGCGACCGGGATGAACCGGCCGAGTCTTCGCGCAGCTTTCGGCGATAAGCACGAGATCTATGTCAAGGCGCTGAACGACTACTGGGAACTCAAATTTGCGGCGCTGGATCGGGCATTTGGTAGTGGCGGAGCCTTGGTCGAAACGCTGATCAGGGTGTACGACGCAGCGC
>JBAPPP010000173.1:0-1547 GCA_049280175.1 Rhodanobacter sp. | reverse complement strand
CCCTTGGCCATGGCCGCCTCGCGCATCGCCTCGATCTCGTCCTTGCTCTCGTAGGCGTAGTACGCCTTGCCGGCGGCAACCAGCTCATCGGCAACTTGCTTATACCGCTCTAGCCGCTGAGTCTGGTAGAACGGGCCTTCGTCGTGATTCAGGCCCAACCACTGCATCGCATCGAGAATCGCCTGCACGGCGGCGTCCGTTGAACGCTCGCGATCTGTATCCTCGATGCGCAGCACGAAATCGCCGCCACGGCGGCGCGACTCCAGCCAGCAATACAGCGCGGTGCGGGCGCCGCCGATATGCAGGAAACCGGTGGGGCTGGGGGCGAAGCGGGTACGAACGGTCATGGGATCTTTTCAACAGGCATGGAGCGAAGCATTGGATTTTAGCCGATACCGGGACCCGAACCCGCGCATGGCGCAACGGACACGTTGCCGCCGGAGTTTTGCGCCGCTTGCTGCGTTCATGCTGGGCTGGCTGGTGAGCATGCCGGCGCTGGCCGACAACCCCGGCTACGACCGCCCCGGCTATGGCTTCACGCCCGTCGTGCTTGGCGCAGGTGACGTTACGCTCGAGCAAGGTCTGGGGGACTGGAACCTCGACCGGCAGGATGACATTCGTAGCTCGCTATTCACCGCCGACAGTCTGCTTCGGGTCGGCATCGGTGGCCCGCTGGAACTGCAACTGGGTGGCTCGACCTTCAACTATCTGCAGCAGACCGGCTCCGGCACCGACTTCAGCAGTCACGGTCATGGTGACAGCAACCTCGCCATCAAGCTTGCGTTGCCTAGCTCGAACCAGGCGTTCACCTGGGGCCTCCTCGGCAGTGTTGAATTCACCGATGGCGCGAAGGCGTTCCGCAATGATGATCGCCAGTATCTATTCGGCGCACAGTTCAACTACCAGCTAAACGAACGCAACCAGCTGGGCGCCTATCTGCAGGACGTACGCGCCGGCGGCAACGACAGCACCACCGTGGCGCTCAGCGACAATGTCGCACTGACAAAGACGCTGACGGCCTATGTGGAGGCCGCGTTGCTGCACGCGCCCGATCAGGGCAGCGGTACCGTTGCCGGTGGCGGACTGGCATGGATGGTCAGCCCGCGCGTACAGCTCGACGCCGGTTTCGATCGCCGATTGGATGGTGCTGCGCCGGAGTGGCAGGCGAACCTCGGCGTATCGATCTACTTCGGCCACTGATCCGCGGCATGGCCCCTGCTCCCTATCAGGTCATGCCGCATTCCGGCGACATGACCCGGGCGCGTCGTCACCGGGACGTCATGCACCCGCCATACCGCCGCAACGCCGCCCCGCGAAGCTATGCCAAGCCAGCACGGGTACCATCATGCGCATCGGCATCGTCAGCGAGACCTACCCACCGGAAATCAACGGCGTCGCATTGACCGTGCACAACCTCGCTGCCGGTCTGGCCGGCCGCGGCCACAGCGTTGATCTGATCCGACCGCGCCAACCGCAACCGCATCTGGACGAACCCGGCATCGAGGTGCTCAGCGTGCGCGGCGGCAGCATGCCCCGCTATCCCGGCC
>JBAPPP010000172.1:0-9130 GCA_049280175.1 Rhodanobacter sp. | reverse complement strand
CCGGAAAGGTTATGCACCACCAGGACCGTTCCTTGTGCATCGGCACGTTCCCACGCAACGAGATGATCGTTCGCTTCCGGATAGGCGCGGAAACTGCCATCGCGCAGCGCACTGATCTCGCTGCGCCAGTGAATCAGCATGCTGTAGTAATGCAGCAGCGAGTTTGGATCGACCCGCTCGGCTTCGACCGATGCTTCGGCACCGTTGCCTGAGGTCGAGGCTTCCCACGTGGTTTCGCCCTGACCGCCCGGTGTACGCTGCCAGCGCATCGGCTCGCGCATGGCTGAATCAGGCTTGTGGCCACGGGTGCCCAGTTCCTCGCCGTAATAGACGTAGGGCTGGCCGGGCAGGGTCAGTAGCAACGCCGCCGCCATTCGCATGTGCTGCACATTGTCGTCGAGCTGGCTCATCACCCGCTCCTGGTCGTGATTGGACAGGAACGGCGCGTCGTCGAGGTGGCCGCTAGCCGCACGATACGTGGCGTAAGTATGTTCGAGGGTGACGGCGAGACCGAGGTTGCGCTCGCGCCGTGCGCAGCCGATCAGCTGCGTTGCCAGCGGAAAGTTGAACACCGCGTCCAGTGGCTTGAAATACGGTGCCAGCTCGGTCGCCGATGGCCGCGTCACTTCGCCGACGACGTAAGCATGCGGATTCACCGCATCGATGCCATGGCGGAACTCGGTCCACCACGCGATATTCTTGGCCAGCACCGCGGGATCATCGACGTCCGATTGCAGGTCGTCGTAGATATGCTGGGCAGCATCCAGCCGGAAGCCGTCGACGCCCTTGCCCAGCCAGTAACGACCCACCTTGACCATCTCCGCGCGCACCGCCGGGTTGTCGTAGTTCAGGTCGGGCATCGTCGGCGCGAAGATGCCGAGATAGTTCTTCAAACCGGCGGCCTTCGCTCCAGCGGTTTGCGCGCCCACTGCGTGCCAGGCAGTGACACCGGTGGCGCTGAGCGTATCCAGATCGGTGTATTTGTCGGCCCATGCGTACCAGTCATGGTATGCGCTGTGCGGATCCAGCGCCGCCTTGAACCAGGGATGTTCGTTGCTGCTGTGATTGATGACCAGGTCCATGATGACCTTGATGCCACGCTTGTGCGCTTCGGCCAGAAGGTGTTCGAAATCGTGCATGTTGCCGTACTGCGGATTGATGCCGTAGTAATCGGTAATGTCGTAGCCGTGATAGCTGGGCGATGGATTGATCGGCATCAGCCAGATGCCGCTGACGCCGAGCGACTGCAGGTAATCGAGCTTGGCGGTGACACCGTTGAGATCGCCGATGCCGTCACCGTTGGTGTCGTACCAGCTGCGCACGAAGATCTCGTAGTACACCCCGGACGAGGCTTGTGTGGCACCCGGAACCGGTGCGGCCACTGAAGACTGCTGCGCGCCAACACTGCTGCATGCGAGACATAGCGCGAGTGCTGCGCAGGTGTGGGCAAAGTCACGAAGAACAGGATGTAACCGTGGCATGGCGTTTCCCAGAAGCCTGGCGCGGTTGCCACGAAGGCGCACCTGCCGGATAGGTGGATAGTTCCGGACGGCCGAAGTCGTTCGTCAACGTTGGCACGTGGCAGCATGGAATGCAGGAGTTGCGTGAACCATAGCATTCGCATGGATCGGCGAATCGTCGGGAAAAGCCCGACCCCACAAGGGCGTGGGGTCGGGTGGGGCAGCACAAGCCGGGTCTCGCGCAAGCGATGCCCGGCGCGGGCTTATAACGACAGATTGAAACCTGCATAGATCGTGCGGCCGAAGTACTGGATCGTGCCGGTTTCCGAGGGGTTGCCGAAGTAGGTGCGGGTCGGCTGATTCGTCACGTTCAAGACCTGGAACAACAGGCTCATGTCCTTGTTGATCTTGTACGCCGACTGAAAATCAATCTCCGTCTCGTCATTGAAATAGACGAGCTGGTTGGTCACCGCGATTTGCGAGTCCGACACCCATGGTGAGCGGTGGGTGAGCGTGACATTGGCCGAGAACGGACCGTAGTCGTAGAACACGGCGCCGCTGATCACGATGCGCGACAGGCCTGGCAAGGTCTGGTTTTGCGGCGCGCCGCCCAGCACCGAGATATTACTCACCGCACTCTGCGTATAAGCGTAGTTGGCCGACACGCCCAGACCGGACCAGATGCCGGGAAGGAAGTGGGTCTTCTGGAACGCCAGCTCCATGCCGCGCACGTAGCCGCCCTGGGTGTTGTTGAACGCGGTCTGGTATTCGCCGTTCTCATAGGGCAAGCCGGTGGCCGGATTGGTCGGCACCGTAATACCAACGGACGCGAAGTCGAAGTTGTTGTAGGTGACGTTCTGCACGAACGAGTCGATGTGCTTGAAGAACGCATCGGCGGAGATCACACCACTGGAATCGTCGAAGTAGTGCTCATAGGTGAGGTCGTACTGACGGGCTACCAGCGGATCGAGCAGCGGACTGGTGCCACCCCAGATGTTGTACTGGCCGTTCGATTCCCAGGCACCAGAGCCGGCCAGCAACTGATTGATCGGCGGGCGCGCCATGACCTTCGCCACCGAGAAGCGGGTCTGGTCGTTGTCGGTCCAGTGGTAGATCAGGTTCAGCGACGGCAGATAGTCGGTATAGGTCTTGCCAGTATTGAGCGGCGCATAGTTGTTGTTGATCACACCATAACCGTCGGCGATCGGTACGCCCTCGCCGTTGTCCACTTCCTGCAGGCCGGAGCTGTACTGGTCGGTATGCGCCACGCGAATGCCGATGTTGCCGGTGAGCGAGTGGTCGAACAAGTTGGTGTCGATGTCAGCCATGAAGAATGCATCACGCTCCTTCTCGCTGACCGTGCCACTCTGGATTTCCGTCCAGTTGTTGTTCCAGTCCTTCACGGGCGTTCCCTGGACAACACCGTTGGCGGCCAGGATGGCCGGGGCATTGAGTTTCAGGAAGCACGGAAATCCGGCGAACGAGCCTTGCCAGCAGGTCGTTGTCGCATCGCTGCTGTTGAGTCGCAATGGCGGTTGGCCGGCTACCGGCGAAGTATTCCATTCCGAACCGTATACCCAGGTGCTGCGATCGGCTTGGTAGTTGTGGTTGTTGATGTAGATGCCCGCTTCCAGCCCCGACAACAGCGAGTTGTTGAGGAAGTCGTACTTCACGCTGGTGCGGAACGCTTTGTTGGTATCCGTGTAGATATACGGATAGACACCGTAGCGGGACAGCGCCATGTCGTTCGGATTGGTATAGACACCCGGATTGGCGAACGAGACGCTGCCGATATTGGTGCCCGCCAGCGCATAGGTGGTCGACTGGCTCATCAGCGTGGGGTTAGCCGTACCGAGGCCGTTGTAGGGGTCGGCGGTGCTATCGACGTTGACCTCGTTGCTGTAGGCACGCGACATCGATGCATCGGCTTCTACGTGCCACGGGCCGTGGTTCCACTTCAGGTTGAGGCCGCCGGAGAATATGTGCGAGATGGTGGTGTAGTTGTCGGCCGTAGTCTCGTTGGAGTACTGGTTGCCGGTGAATGGATTGGGTGTGCCAGCTGGATAGGAGGCCGGATTCGAGCTTACGGTGCCGCCAAGCAGGGCGCCACTTGACGAGATGATCGGGTTGGTGATCTGCGCGTTGTTGTTATAGAAATTTTGCGAGCGAAAGCCGTAGCCATATGACTGGTCGTCGTATCGCGAGAAGAAGCCATCAGCGGTGACCTGCAGCTCGTCGTTGGGCTTCCATACGAGGGTTGACAGATAGCCGTCGCGTTTTTCTTCGCCGCCGTTCTGCTGCACCTGGATGCCTTCAGGGACGTAGGCCTGCGGTGCCCCGGCGTAGCTGTTGATGGGCTGGGTCGAGGAGTTGAACGACTCCCCCACGAACTGTTCTGACACGTGCGGCTGATACATTTCGGCGATGCCAAGGCCGACGCCCACCGTGTCGTCGAGGAACTTGCCCTGGTAGGCGGCGCTGAAGCGGTAACCCAGCGCGCGGGCACCGGTGACGTCATGGGCCTGGCCGTCGTAACTACCACGTGCGTCGATATTGAGCGACTGGTCCTTGGTGTTGTTCAACGGGTTGGCGGTCTGCATGTCCACGGTGCAGCCCACGCCGCCCTCGATCAGCGAGGCCTGCGAGGACTTGTACACCGTCGCCTGGTTGATCAGTTCGGACGGGTACTCATCGAACTGGACGTAGTTGGTGCCGCTGGTCGGCGGCTGCTCGCGGCCGTTCAGCGTGGTCAGCACGAAGTTGCCGTCCAGGCCGCGGCAGTTGATCTGCGAAGCCTGGCCGCCGATGCGCTCGGCCGCGACACCAGGCAGGCGGGTCAACGCGTCCGCGATCGATTGATCCGGCAGGCCGCTGATGTCCGCGGCGGTCACCACGTTCACGATAGTGTCGGAGTAGCGTTGCAGGTCGATCGACTTCTCGATGCTGTTGCTGAAGCCGGTCACGGTGATCGCCGACAGGCTCGTGGCGAGCTTCTGCTCCTGCGTCGCGGGTTTGGAATTCTGTTCTTCTTTCTTCTTTTTATCGTCAGCGGCTTTCTTGTCGGCGGCGCTCTGGGTTCCAGCGGTCGGCGCCGTGGCTGCCTGCGCTGCCGTGTTCTGCTGAGCGCTCGCGGCAGATGTGCCGCTACTATCGGTTTGCGCTGCCCTGACCCCGGCAGTGAAACATAGGCCGGCAGAAATCATCGCCAGAGCCATTACGTTGCGTTTCAAAAGCATGTTCTCGTCTCCCCACGAAAAATGTTGTTGTTGTTCTGGAACTCTGGCTGCCCCGAGCTTCCGTGTCGGTGAGATCGTCGGCAGATTGCGCTGATCGATCGTCCCCAGCGGCGTGTGGGCATGGTAGGGCCGGGTTTCCGCGACTCACCACTTTCTGCATACGTATTCATGCGGGCCTCGCCATGCGTGTCATCGCAGCGCAACATCGGTCACGGACAACATGCGATCGGGCGCTGGTCGAACCATGCGAAGCCACGTGCGTACCCATCGCGGCCATGCATCGGAGGCGTTGATGCGCGACGCGCAGACGGTCTCCAGCGCATCGCATGACGCAGCCGCAGCACGAATGAATACGTATGCAGGCCACTGCGTGGTGTAAAGGACCTGCAGCTAAGCTGAGCGCCGTTCGCTGACGAGCGCCTGGAAGGTACTCGTGGCTCAGTCGTGGGGTTCCGTTCAATGATCGATGCTTCCTGGTGGCGCGGTGCCGTCATATACCAGATTTATCCGCGCAGCTTTCTGGACACGGATGGCGATGGCGTGGGTGACTTGCCGGGCATTATCGAGCGACTCGACTATGTGGCCAGCCTCGGTGTCGACGCGATCTGGATCGCGCCGTTCTTCCGTTCGCCGATGGCTGACTTCGGCTACGACATTGCCGACTACCGCGACGTCGATCCGCTGTTCGGCACGCTCGCCGATTTCGATCGTCTGCTGGCCAAGGCGCATGGGCTCGGCCTTAAGGTGATGATCGATCAGGTGCTCAGCCATACCTCGATCGAGCACAGCTGGTTCAAGGAGAGCCGCGAGAGCCACGACAATTCCAGGGCCGACTGGTACGTGTGGGCTGACGCGCGGGCGGACGGCAGCCCGCCGAATAATTGGCTGTCGCTGTTCGGTGGCTCGGCATGGCAGTGGGAGCCGCGGCGCGGTCAGTACTACCTGCACAATTTCCTGGCCTCGCAGCCGGACCTGAATTTCCATCATCCACAGGTACGCGCGGCCGCGCTCGACAGTGTGCGTTTTTGGCTGGACAAGGGGGTGGATGGTGTGCGCCTGGATGCCATCAATTTCTGCTTCCATGATAGCCAGCTGCGCGACAACCCGCCCAAGCCCAAGGCACAGCGCGTCGGTCGCGGCTTCAGCCCGGACAATCCGTACGCATTCCAGTACCACTACTACAACAATACCCAGCCGGAGAACCTGGCGTTCCTCGGCGAGCTGCGCGTGTTGATGGATCGCTACCCGGACGTCGCCGCGCTGGGCGAAATTTCCTCCGAGGATTCACTCGCAACGATGGCTGAATACACCAATGGTCATCGCCTGCACATGGGTTACAGCTTCGAGCTGCTGACCGACGATTCCAGCGCCGCGCATATCCGCGGCACGGTTCAGCAGCTGGAATCGAAGATGACCCAGGGCTGGCCGTGCTGGGCGATTTCCAACCATGACGTGGAGCGCGTGCTGACGCGCTGGGGCAGGGGGCAGCCCTCCATGCAGCTGGCCAACCTGTTCACCGCGATGGTTTGTTCGCTGCGCGGTTCGGTATGCGTTTACCAGGGGGAGGAACTCGGCCTGACCGAGGCCCAGCTGCCTTACGAATCACTGCAGGATCCCTATGGCATTGCGTTCTGGCCGCAGTTCAAGGGGCGCGATGGATGCCGCACGCCGATGCCGTGGAACGACGACGCGCATGCCGGCTTCAGCCGCGGCACGCCGTGGTTGCCGGTACCCGATGAACACCGCGCGCTGGCCGTGGCCCAACAGGAGTCAATTCCGAACTCGGTGCTGAATGGTTTTCGCGCCTTTATGCATTGGCGTAAATCGCAGCCCGCACTGCGCTGGGGCGATATCCGTTTCCTGGAAACGGCCGAACCCGTGCTTGCGTTCACGCGCAGCTTTTCTGGCGACACGGTGCTGGTCGTCTTCAATCTTGCCGATCAGGCCACCGACATCACCCTGCCGGCACTCGACAAGTCGCATCGGTTGAATGGCCATGGCCTAGCGCAAGGCAACTTCGATGGCAACCAACTGCATCTGCCCGGGTACAGCGCCTGGTTTGCCAAGCTGGATTGAATCAGCCGTGATCAACACCGGACAATCGGCTCTCCCGTCCGTGGCAAGAGCGTTACTGATGCCGCTGCTGACGGCTTGCATTCTGGCCGGCTACCCTTGTGATGGTCGGTCGGTCGAGGCATCGCACCCGACGCCGGCACCGGTGCATGCCACAGGCAGTGGTGCTGCATCGGCCACAGCTTCAGTAGTGCGACTGCAACTCGCTGCGAACGCTTTCGCGCCGGAGCAGATCAAGGTCGCGATCTACCTGCCGCCAGGCTACGAACGCGCCGCGGCGACCGGTCGGCGTTACCCGGTGCTCTACGCGAACGACGGACAGGATATGCCGGCCGTGGGATTGCAATTGACGCTGGCGCAGCTCTATCGCGATGAGGCCATCGAGCCCGTCATCGTCGTTGCGATCGATATGCTGACCGATCGCGCGAGTGCGTACGGATTGTCCGATCGTGCGACATCGCGAAGCATTGTCGGCGGCTCGCGCATCGGTCCGATCGGGGCGCGGGCGCAGGATTATTCCGCATGGGTCGCCACCCAGCTCGTACCCTACGTCGACGCGCATTACCGGACGCGGAGATCCGCCCGGGAGCGCACGATACTCGGCTGGTCGCTCGGTGCGCTGAACGCGTTCAATCTTGGCTGGCAGTATCCGGACGTGTTCGGCAGGGTGGGCGCGTTCTCGCCCTCGTTCTGGCTGGCGTCCGATCGCAGCAACGCCGATACGATCCAGAAAACGCGACTGACGCAAGGCATCGTCGACCGCAGCAGCAAGCGTGCTGGCCTCAAGTTGTGGTTTTCGGTAGGCACCGCGGAGGAAACCAGCAACCGCAACGGCGATGGCGTCATCGATGCGATTGAAGACGTGCAGGAGCTGGTCGAAGGCTATCGTGCTGCCGATGGATTTCAGGCACGCGGCCTGCAGCAACTGGGCTATTCGGTCGACCCGGATTACGCTCAAGATCCGTCACGCCACGCCGATGTAGTCTTGCTGCTGTTGAAAGATGGTCAGCACAACCAGGGGTCGTGGAAAAAAATGCTGCCACCGTTTTTGCTGTGGGCCTACCGTCGAGACTGAATCGGGAGCGTCTCCCTTCGGTAGCGATTGCCCAGCTGCTGGACGGGTCGATCCGGCAGTTCTTCGCTACGGAAGCCGGTGAATCCAGCAACCCCCAGCATGCGTTGAACAGCCACACAGGAATGGCGATGGGCAGCAAGCAGAGGCGATCGATTTTCGGCAAGCGCCAGCGAGATAGCGGCAGGGCTGAATGACAACCACTGAAGGATTGCCCAAATTGACCCTGACGGCGGCATCGCAGTGCGCTTACACTAGCCCCGAGACACAGGGGTATACGCCGGGACAGAATCTGGCGGTGGGGCGTGAAGGGGCTATGAGAAAATTCTGGAAGCGATGGTTCACGCGGGACGCGCCGAGGGCGAGGCCGACATTTGTCGTGGGTAATGTTGCACCCGCGGTCCCCGTCGCATTAGCTCCGGACGACGCTGCTTTGAGCAGCGCAGAGATCGAGGATCGGTTCTACCGCCTGGTGCTGGGCATGCCCGAGTCTGCCGCGGTCGAACCGCTTCCGTCAGAACTGACGATGCTCAAGCGACTCAACGAGATCTGCGGCGCCGATCGCTTCGATATCGAGAGTCTGCCGCGTCTGCCGGCGGTGCTGCCGCAGCTGCTGCGCCTGCTCAAGAGTGAAGAGGCTGACGGCAGCAAGCTGGCCAAGCTGATCGGTCGCGATCCGGTGCTGGTGGGCGAGGTCATGCGAGTCACCAAGAGCGCGCATTACCGCACCCTCAAGCCGGTCGCCAGCCTTCAGCACGCTGTCGTGTTGCTGGGCCAGGAAGGCTTGCGCCGGATGGTCACGCAACATGTCATGAAGCCCATTCTGCAAGCGGGTGCCGGCATGTTCGGCTATTCCGCTGGGCAGCGTCTGTGGGACCACGCAGAGCGCTGCGCGCAGGCCAGCATGTTCCTGGCCCGTGGCCAGGGCGATCCGTTTGAGGCGTACTTGGCAGGAGTGGTCTGCAATGCGGGCGTCGGCGCGATGATTCGTGTGCTGGATCGGGAAGCTCCGCCGACGCTGGGCGTCTTCAGTCCGCATTTTCTGGCCAGCTGCGCAAAGATCGGGAGTCACCTGACCCTGCGTGCAGCGCAGCACTGGGACTTGCCGTCCAACGTCATCCACGCGCTGCGCGAACGGATGGATGTAGAAGATAGAGCGCCAGTCACGCCATTGGGTAAAGCCCTGCTGGCTGGCGATCAGCTCGCGATGATCCAGTTGCTGGCTGAAAATCATCTGGTGGCGTACACCACGCCAGCGGCCCACGATCGCATCGACGGGCTACCGCAAG
>JBAPPP010000171.1:0-1888 GCA_049280175.1 Rhodanobacter sp. | reverse complement strand
GCCTTGGCCCTGGCCCTGGCTTTTGGCCCCTCCCCCTGCTTGCAGGGGGAGGTTGGGAGGGGGTTAAGCTTTTGATCTCCGGGCGAAGAGCAACCCCGCCCCAGCCCTCCCATGCGACCGCAGGGAGTCCCTTCTTGGGGCGAGGAGGGCAGGGAGCACTCCTCTCCTCCGCCAGCCCTTCCCGCAGCCGGAGGTGTGCAGCCCTCACCAAAAAAACGGGGCGCCGAAGCGCCCCGTTTCTGTCATCCGATGGACGACGAGTTACATCGCCGCGATCAGCGCATCGCCGAACTCGGAGCACTTCACTTCTTTGGCGCCTTCCATCATGCGGGCGAAGTCATAGGTGACCGTCTTGGCGGCGATCACCTTGTCCATCGCGCGGATGATCGCATCGGCCGCCTCGTTCCAGCCGAGATGACGCAGCAGCAACTCACCGGACAGGATCACCGAACCCGGGTTGACCTTGTCCAGGCCAGCGTACTTCGGCGCGGTACCGTGGGTCGCCTCGAACACAGCATGGCCGGTGACATAGTTGATGTTGCCACCCGGCGCGATACCGATGCCGCCGACTTCCGCCGCCAGCGCGTCGGAGATGTAGTCGCCGTTGAGGTTGAGCGTGGCCACCACGTCATACTCTTTTGCGCGGGTCATGATCTGCTGCAGGAACGCATCGGCGATCACGTCCTTGACCACGATTTCCTTGCCGGTCTTCGGGTTCTTGAAGGTCATCCACGGGCCACCATCCAGCTCGACGGCGCCGAATTCATTCTTCGCCAGCGCATAGCCCCAGTCGCGGAACGCGCCTTCGGTGTACTTCATGATGTTGCCCTTGTGCACCAGCGTCACCGAACGGCGATCGTTGTCGATCGCGTACTTGAACGCCGCACGCACCAGGCGCTCGGTGCCTTCCTTCGAGACCGGCTTGATGCCGATGCCGGAGGTTTCCGGGAAGCGGATTTTCTTGAAGCGATCCGGGAAATGTTCCTTCAGCAGCGCCAGGAATTTCGCCGCCTCGGGCGTACCTTCCTGGAATTCGATACCGGCGTAGATGTCCTCGCAGTTCTCGCGGAAGATCACCATGTCGACGTCTTCCGGCTTCTTCACCGGCGACGGCACGCCCTTGAACCAGCGCACCGGGCGCAGGCAGGTGTACAGATCCAGCTGCTGGCGCAGCGCCACGTTGAGCGAGCGGATGCCGCCACCGACCGGCGTGGTCAGCGGACCCTTGATCGAGACCAGATAGTCACGGCAGGCCTCGACGGTTTCCTCGGGCAACCAGCTGCCGGTTTCGTTGAATGCCTTCTCGCCCGCCAGGATTTCCATCCAGTGGATCTTGCGCTCGCCACCGTAGGCCTTGGCCACGGCTGCATCGAGCACACGCACCGAGGCGCGCCAGATATCCGGACCGATACCGTCACCTTCGATGAACGGCACGATCGGCTGGTTCGGCACATGCAGCTTGCCGTCGGTGATCGTGATCTTGCTGCCACCGGTCGGCGGCGTGGGCTTGTTGTCAGACATGTAAATCTCCGCTGGGAATCGAGGATCTGGAAAAAGTCAGGACGGAGATGGCACCGCCCGGCACAAACACAAGACGCCCATTTTCGCCCCATCCGGGCGCAATGACCATGTCTGAGACATGCCGCTGCGTACTGTGCTGCTCTGCGAGGGAGAACCGGCTCGCGATACACAACGCGGCTGCCCGAAAATTATCGGCATGCAACGCACGGCATACCCCGGCAACTGGTCGGCGACCACCGGTCGCGCAGACGGCGCAAAGGCGCTCGTAGAGGGAAAAGTTCGATGCAGCGAGCTGCCGCTTCCGTCCTGAACAGGAGGGCGGCGAAGACGCAAGAAATCACGGGGAACCAGGAGCGCGGCACGGCCG
>JBAPPP010000170.1:0-4325 GCA_049280175.1 Rhodanobacter sp. | reverse complement strand
AGCTATGGCCGTGCCGCGCGTGCGGTGAGCGTGGGCGATGTCGGCGTGACCGAGCTGCGCGCGCTGGCGGCGCGCTTCCTGCCGATCGAGCGGGTCGAGCATCTGTTTCATAACGCGCCGGTTACCGGATCGTCCGGCAGTATCCGCGTGGCCGAGGTGGAGCACGAGCTGGCCGCGGTAATCGGTGCTGCCTCGGCGCGACTGCTACTGGAAGTGGTACACCGGCAAGGCCGTGACGATCTGGATACCGTCGTCGCCATCGTCGGCGAGGCGGCACAGGATCTGCGCTTCAATCAGCGCGTGCTGGAGGCTGCGCTGCAGAACATGAGCCAGGGCATCTGCGTGGTCGATGCGGAGTTACGACTGGTCGCGTGGAACAGCCGCTACGCCAGCTTGTTCGGCTATCCCGATGAGTTGCTGCAGGTCGGTCGTCCGGTTGCTGAGCTGACCCGTCACAATATCGAGGTCGGCATGCTCGGCCCCGGTGAAGTGGAGCGGCGCGTGCAGCGGCGGCTCACCCATATGCGTGCCGGTACGCGGCATCTTTCCGAGCGGCGTTTTCCGGACGGTACCATCGTCGAGATTCGCGGCAATCCAATGCCCGGCGGTGGCTTTGTCGCCACCTTTACCGACGTTACCGCGTTTCGGCAGGCGGAAGGTTCACTCAAGCGCGTCAACGAGACACTGGAGCTGCGTGTGGAAGAGCGCACGCGCGCGCTGGCGGCAGCATCAGCAGAGGCGCAAGGTGCGAATGAGGCGAAGAGTCGCTTCCTCACTGCGGTGACCCACGATCTGATGCAGCCGTTGCACGCGGCGCAATTGTTTGCCCATTCGCTGGCCGGGCACAGTGCCGACGTCGCCACCGCGCGCCACCTCAACGGCGCGCTGGCCGCCACCGAAGGCTTGCTGGCCGGGCTGCTGGATATCGCGCGGCTGGAAAGCGGTCGCCTGCATCCGCAACTGCGCGCGTTTCCGCTCGCTGACGTGCTCGATCCGCTGGCTGCTGAATTCCGCGCCATCGCGCTCGATCGCGGCGTACGACTGGACGTGGTCGGCACGCGCGCGTGGGTGAACTCCGATCCGCAGCTACTGCGTCGCGTGCTGCAGAATTTCCTGTCCAACGCGTTGCGCTATGCCGAACACGGACGCGTGCTGCTCGGTGTGCGCCGGCGTGGTGAGCAGGTGCGCGTTGAGGTGTGGGATACCGGGCCAGGCATCGCACCGGACGAGCAGCAGCTGATCTTCCAGGAGTTCCGTCGGGGTAGCGCCGCGGGCGGGCAGGGGCTCGGGTTGGGTCTGTCCATCGCGCAACGCATGGCCGCACTGTTGGATCACCCACTCGGACTGCGTTCGTGGCCGGGCCGGGGCAGCGTGTTCGACCTCAGCATGCCAATCGCGCAAGCCACGACACGGCCGCCGATCACTGCGGATACGCAACAGCCATTGCCAGCGGGCCGAGCGCTGGTACTGGACAACGAACCGGCCGCACTGGCCGCGCTCAGCACCTTGCTGGGCACCTGGGGCTGGCACGTGCACGCGGCGCGGAATGCCGAACAGGCGCTGGCCGCGCCATGGCGGCCTGATCTACACATCCTCGATTTCCATCTCGATGGTGGTCGCACCGGGCTGGATGTATGGCAACAGTTGCGCACGCGGCATGCCGATGTACCGACGGTGATGCTGACCGCCGATCGCGATGGCGAGTTGCGGCAGCGTTTGCTGGATATCGGGATTGGCGTGCTGTACAAGCCACTGAAACCGTTGGCGTTGAGGCAGGTGTTGCAGCGGGTAGCGGTGGCAGTGGGGCGAGGATGAGTCTGCCGTTGTCAGCCTCGCCATTATTACGGGTCACGTGTGTTGGTAGGTAGCTAAACGAGCTGACCTGGCTCAACGCACCTTACCTTTCCACGCAACCAACGTCAGGAACTCGTCGTTGTCAGCACGCGTGACGGAGTACTTCAAGCTGAGGCGCATCATCAGCGGCAGTTTGGCCGGCTCGCGGCCCAGAGGGGACTTCCCCATCTGCATGCGCAAGCTGCTCAGATACACGAATTTCCTCACGACAGTGCGACGCTTGATCGCGACATTCTCGAATCCATGGGTCTTCAGGATTTCGACAAGACCATCGAGACTGAAAAGTACAAGGTGCCGCGGCGTTTCCAGGCCTCGCCAGTTCTTTCCCCAAAGCTTCGCGCCTTTGCTTTCGATGTTCGGCGTATCGATATAAATGATGCCACCTGGTTTCAACAGGCGATGGATAGCCTGGATGACCAGCCTGGGCTCATGCACATGCTCCAGCACATGACTCAGCGTGATGGCGTCGAAGCGACTCGACTCGCCTGCCAGTGATTCGATCGAGCCCATGCTGACATCGAGGCCGCGCTGCTTCGCGACGGCGACAGCCTTGGGGTCGGGATCGACGCCCACGACATCCCAGCCGGCTTCGCGCGCGCTCGCCAGGAAGTCACCGTTTCCGCAGCCGATGTCCAACAACTTTTGACCGGTTTGGGGTTTTGGCAAATAGCGGAACTCGACATCCAGCCGTTGCCGCTGCCGTGGCAAGAACCTGGCGAGCGAGTTGCCCAACGCGTTTGCCGGTTGGCGCCGGGTGCCGTAGCGCTGGTTCACATAGCCGTTGGAAAGGCTCAGTTTCAAGCGATGCATGGCGCCTGAGGTGCTTGAACCTTTCCGCGTTTCGCCGATGGCGTGGGTGTAGTAGGTGCCGTAGGCCTTGCCAATGCTGGCCTGATTCGGCCTGGGGTCAAGGTATGTATTGGTGCACTGCGCGCAGCGGTAGAGCGTCCAGTGGCCGGGCGCCACGAAGAACACGTTGTCCACCAGATCCTCATGCAGCATCTCGCGTGTCGTGCCGCCGCAGACGGGGCACGCGGGTACATGCTCAAGCTCGTCCGCCGGCCACGGTGTCTGCCACGGGGTCGCGGTCTTTGAGGTCTTGTCTTCGATGACTTCGGACATGCTCAGATTCGATTCGTGCTTTCGAGGAATGGACTGCGGCGCCACAAGAAGCGGTCGGTCAAATCACCCGTGCGGGTTCGCCCAGATCCAGTGAACGCAGCAGCATGCCGGCCTGGGTACGATTGCGCACTCTGAGCTTCTCGAAGATCGCGGTGATGTGGGCTTTCACCGTGCGTTCCTGGATCGTCAGACGATCCGCAATCTGCTTGTTCAACAGGCCTTCGGCGAGCAGCGCGAGCACGCGGGACTGCTGTTCGGTGAGGCGCGCAAGCCGGCTCGCGAGATCTGTGTCGGCTGGATTGGCCGGCAGCGCCGCGACGGCGTCGGCGAGGCTACGTGGCAGCCAGCTGCCGCAGTCGAGCACGCTGCGGATCGCTTCGCCGATTTCGGCAGGACTGGCACTCTTGGGGATGAAGCCGGCAGCGCCGTGATCGAGCACGCGACGCACGATGCGCGGTTCGTCGTGAGCGGACACCACCAGCACCGCCACGCCGGGATGCTGTCCGCGCAGCGTGGCCAACCCCGACAATCCCTGGCTACCCGGCATGTGCAGATCGAGCAGCACCAGATCGGTTTCCGGTTCGGCGGCCAGCTCGGCGAGCACGCCGGCCAGGTCGGCGGCTTCGTGTACCACGCACTCGGGCAGGCTTTCACTGGCTGCCTGGCGCAGCGCGGCGCGAAACAGGGGGTGGTCGTCGGCAATCAGCAGGCAGGTCATGCCGCTGAAGTTAGCGGGCTGCGCCGCTGCCGTCGAGTTCGACGCGTGAGAGGCGCAGAGTGCGATGCTGGACTTTCGTACGATGGCACACGCCATCAAGCTTGTTATGGTGGTCGGATGAAACGATCCCACTGCCTGTTACCCCTGCTGGTCATGCTCATGTTGTCGGCGTGTGCCGGCCGTCCCGTGTCGAAGGAGCCTGCAATGAGTAATGTCGACTACGGCGAAGTGCGTGTCACCGAGCATCGCGGCCACGATGACCTGTTGAGCGCAGGTCTGGGGCTGAAGGGTCTGGCCGGGGCACCGTTGCCGTTTGCCGATCCACTGCAACCGACCGCGGAGGAACTGCGCCGACGGGCGATCCAGACCAGCTGGAAAGGCATCGCCGATCTGGGGCCACTGGGCGGTTATGGCACTGTCTACGGCGGCGTGCCCGACGTGCCGGGTCGCGAATATCAGGCGTTTGCGCGCATACCCGGTGCACGCGCGCCGCATCGCGTGCTGCTGCAGGTGCCGGATCATTTCGATCGGTCCAGGCGCTGTCTGGTGGTGACCGCCTCGTCCGGTTCGCGAGGGATCTACGGCGCGATTGCGCTCGCCGGCGCGTGGGGTTTGCCGCGCGGCTGCGCGG
>JBAPPP010000169.1:0-2901 GCA_049280175.1 Rhodanobacter sp. | reverse complement strand
CGCATCACCGGCGTCCATCGCCGCGTTCGCCTGCACGATCAAGGCCTGCGCCACCTGGCCGAGGCCGGCCCTGGCCTGCTGATTGTCCGGATCGAGTGCGAGCGCGGCTTTGAAATGTGCCAGCGCGGTGTCGTCGCCGTCGCCACTGATGCGGCCAGCGCGCAGGGCGTCCAGCCCCTGCTTCAGTGCTCCGTCCAGTGCGTCGTTGTCCAGCTTGCGGTCCTGCGCCTGCAACGCGCGCAGTGCCGGCAGCGCACCGTTGTTGGGTTGCAGCGTGGCGAGTTGCTCGATATTGGCGTTCGCCGTCGCGCGGTCGTTCGCATCGAATGCCTTGTGCGCCTGCACGGCCAGCGCATCGCCCACCTGATCCAGTCCGTGCGCCGCCACTGCGTTGCCCGGGTCGGCCTGCAACATCCGTTTGTACAGTGCGCCAGCGCCCTGCGGACCATCCAGCTTGCCGGCAGCCAGCGCCTGCTGCGCCTGATCGACCAGATCCGTGGTCTGTACCTGCGCCGCGCGCTTGCTGCTGATCGCGCTATCCAGCCGGTCGATGTCGCTGCCGCCGCCCAGCAGCTCGCGGGCCACCGCGGCCTGTTGCGCCGCCTGATCGAGATGACCCGCCTGCAATGCGGCATCGGCCTGCGCCAACTCGGCCTGGCCCACCTGACGCAGGCCATCGTGAGCGCGGTCGTTGTCCGGCTCCAGCGCTACCGCCGCCTGAAACAGCTCGCGCGCGCTGGTACCGTCCTGGCCGTCCAGATGGCCGGACTGCAACGCCTGCTGCGCACGCCCCAGCACATCGTTCAACTCGGTGCGCGGCAACATCCCGCGCAAGCGGTTCTGGTTGAACCAGACCCCGGCAAGCACCCCGATCAACACCAAAAGCAGTAGCGGAATCAGCCAGCCACGCCGACTGCCGCGCGACCTTGGCGCTGCCGTCGGCGGACGGGGATAGCGCGGTTCGATGGTCACCTGCGGCAAGTCGTCATCGGATGGCGCGCGCGGCGCATCCAGATGATCGAGATCACCCAGGGTGGGTTCGGTGCGACCGTGTGAATCCGCTTCGTGCTGGTCTCGGCGTCCGCTCATGATCCATGTCTGTGAAAGCAACTGATGCAGCTTAGCATTGGGTTGCCGCCGCGCTTTGCGCCCCAATGACGGGCGTTCAGCTTGCGGCGTTAGCCGCTGCGGTGGCACCGCTGCTCGTGTCGCGTAGGTCAGCCGATGCCGAGCCGCCGCGCTTCGACCACATTCGGCAAAGCGTGCAACTTGCCGAGCAGGGTCGACAATTGCTCGAAATCACGCACCCGCAGGGTGAAGCGCATTTCCACCTCGCCGGTTCGCGCGAACATGCGGCTGGACGAAGCGATGATGTGGGTGGCGGCGTTGCTGATGACGCTGGTGACGTCCTTCTGCAGGCCCTTGCGGTCGTAGCCGCGGATTTCGATGTCGACCTCGTATGCCTGGCTGGCTGCACTACCCCACGTCACCTCGATCACCCGGTCGGGATCGCGCCGCGCCAGCCGCGCCAGGCTGGCGCAATCCGAACGGTGCACCGATACGCCGCGTCCCCTGGTGACGAAACCGCGCACGGGGTCTCCGGGCAACGGTTGGCAACAGCGCGCCAACGTGGTCAGCAGGTTGCCGATGCCTTCGATGCTGAGCGCCGCATGGTCGAGCTTGGCTGGGCGCGCAGCTACCGGCGGTGCGGACTGAGTCACTTCCGGCGGCTGCGCGGCTTCCTGCAGTACGCGGGCGATCTGGCCAGGGGTGATTTCACCCAGTGCCAGCGCCACCAGCAGTTCGTCGTGATTCTTCAGGTGGAAGTGCGCTGGCAGCTTCACTACGTCCGCCGTCGACAGCGCCAACCGCTTCAGTTCACGCTCGAACATGCTGCGACCGACCGCCAGGTTGGTGTCATGGGCGATTCGCCGGAACCACGCACGCACTTTGTCGCGCGCCCGCGCGGTATGCAGATAGCCATGATGTGGCGATAGCCAGTCGCGGCTGGGATCGGCCACCTTGGTGGTGAGGATTTCCACCCGATCGCCACTTTGCGGCTGGAACGTCAGCGGCACGATGCGCCCGTTGACCTTGGCACCACGGCAGCGGTGACCGACTTCGGTATGGATCAGGTAGGCAAAATCCAGCACGGTCGCGCCGCGCGCAAGATCGAACACCTCGCCCTTGGGGGTGAGTAGGTAGACGCGATCTTCCAGCAGTTCGGTATGCAGATCGGCAGCGAGCGCATTGTCATCCTCGCCGCGCGGTTCCAGCAGCTTGCGCATCCAGGCGATCTTCGCCTCGAACTCGGCATCGCCGCTGCCGCCTTCCTTGTAACGCCAGTGAGCCGCCACGCCCAACTCGTTCGCGCGATGCATTTCGTGGGTGCGGATCTGCACTTCCAGCGTCCTGCCGGCCGGCCCCAGCACGGCCGTGTGCAGCGAGCGGTAGCCGTTCGCCTTGGGTCGCGCGATGTAGTCGTCGAACTCGCCGGGGAGATGCGGCCAGCGCGCATGCACCACGCCGAGCGCGGCGTAGCAATCGGTCACGTTGTCGACCAGCACGCGCACGGCGCGGATGTCGTACAGGTCGGAAAAATCCAGCGCCTTGCGCTGCATCTTCTTCCAGATCGAATAGATGTGCTTGGGCCGTCCGGCAAGCTCGGCAGGAATGCTGGCCGCAGCCAGGGCCTGCTGCAACTCGGCTAGCGCATCGCGGATGAAACCTTCGCGATCGGTACGCCGTTCGTCCAGCAGCTTGGCGATGCGCTTGTAGACATCCGGCTGCAGGAAGCGGAACGCCAGATCTTCCAGCTCCCATTTCAACTGCCAAATGCCCAGCCGGTTCGCCAGCGGCGCATGGATGTCACGGGTCAGTCGCGCCAGTGCGGCGCTCTGC
>JBAPPP010000168.1:0-3016 GCA_049280175.1 Rhodanobacter sp. | reverse complement strand
GACTTGCCCTTGCGTGCCGACGGCACACTGGAAGGCAGCGGCAAATTGCAGCGCAGCGCGACGGGCAGTCTCAACGGCAACGCCTCGATAACCTCTTCGCGCGGCAGCGTCACCTACCTGGATCAGCCGGACCAGCCGCTGCTCACCTATAGCAACCTCGCCTTGACGGCAGATCTGACTCCCCTGAGCCAACAAATGACCGTCCACGCCAATCTGAACGGCAGCGGCCGGCTCGATGGGCAACTCGGCATCACCGGCGCGCAACAAACCTTGGATGGTCAGATCAATCTGCACCTCGACAGCCTCGCCTTTGTGGAGTTGCTGACTCCGCGTGCGGCGAAGGTAAAAGGTCAGCTCGATGGAAACTTCCGCCTGGGTGGCACACTCGCGCAACCTGCAATAACCGGACAGGCGGGAGTCGAAAACTTTGCCACTGAAGTGCCGGACCTCGGACTCAAACTTGCGCAGGGTCGCCTCATCATCGGCGCGAGCGGTGCCCAGCAGCTGCGAATCGCCGGCAGTGTGCAATCCGGAAAGGGTAGCCTTGCCATCGATGGCATCGCCGATTTGAACAAGGGCGCGCAAAGCACGATAACCCTCAAGGGTCAAAGCTTCACTGCTGTTGATATCCCCGCCGCCAAGGTGGTCGCATCGCCGGATATCCTGATTCGCCGTGACGCACAAAGCATCAACGCAACCGGCTCTGTGCTGCTCGACAGTGCCGACGTCAACGTGGACAAGATGACCGGCGGCGACGTCGGAAAAGCCTCGCCCGATGTGGTAGTGGTCGATCGTCCGCAGCCTGCCGCGGGCAGATCCCTACTTCCGATAACAGCGTCGGTGAAGGTCGATCTCGGTTCACACACCCATCTCGTCGGCAAGGGTTTGGACGGCCATCTCACTGGCGTACTCACCGTCGATGAAAGACCAGGCCGCTACACCACCGGTCAGGGGCAGGTCAGCGTGACTGGCACTTACAAGGCCTATGGTCGCGATCTCAATATCCAGCAGGGACAACTCCTGTTCGCCAGCACACCGGTCGGCAACCCCGGACTGAACATTCGCGCCGAACGCAAACTCAATCCCAACGCCACCGTCGACGATGGCCAGCGCGTCGGCCTGCAGATTACGGGCACCGCCGAACGTCCAGTGCTGAATGTCTTCTCCAATCCCCCGATGGAACAATCCGACGCTCTGGCCTACCTCGTCACCGGCAAGCCACTTTCCCAGGCAAAAGGTAGCGAGGGCAATATGGTCGGTGCCGCCGCGCAGGCATTGGGTTCGGCAGCGGGCAACCGGTTGGCGAAAAGTATCGGCTCGAAAATCGGCATGGATGACGTGGGCGTCGCCAGCAGCGATGCGCTGGGCGGTAACTCCGCATTCACCGTGGGAAAATATCTCTCGCCGCGGCTTTACCTCAGCTATGGCGTCGGCTTGTTCCAGTCTGGCCAGGTCGTCACCCTGCGCTATCGATTGACCAAGCGCTGGAACTTCGAGGCAGAGAACGCCACCGACTTCAGCCGCGCCAGCCTGAATTATCGGTACGAAAAGTAAACTACGCTGCCGCCGTTGAATGACGACGAGGAGCACAAGCCGGTACTGACGTCACAGGTGTGTGAATACTCGCCGGCACTGACAGCCGCCATTCAACTTGCGACGCCATACTGCGTGAAAACTGAATTCGATCGGAGGGATTGGCTCGGTTTTCTCATTGTCATTCGAATCGAACTGCCATGCGCTCGCAAGGCATTGCAGGCCATGAGTCGATTACCTCAACACCAGGGAGATTGTTCCGATGTACAGCAAGTTATGGATACGAAAAGCGACCGGCGCGCTGTTCTGCGCCAGTGCGGTGGCTTTGGTCGGTTGCAACAACAGCCAGCCACCGACATCCGGAACACCCGCCAGTTCGGCAACGGCCGCCATGCCGGCGTCCAGTGCGCCTGCGCCCGCCGGCTCTGCCGCGCAAGCAGCCGCGCCCTACACGCCGCCCACGGCGGATGAGCTATATCAGCTGGTAGCACCGATTGCCTTGTTTCCGGACAACCTGGTGGCGCAGGTGCTGGCCGGCTCGACCTATCCCGACCAGATCACCGCCGCAGACAATGTGCTCGCGCAGAGTCCTAATCTGAAAGGCGCGGCGTTGCAGACCGCGATTGCACCGCAGCCCTGGGATCCCAGCGTGAAGGGGCTCACCGCGTTCCCGTCGGTGCTCAGTCAGATGGCGCAAAACGTCCAGTGGACGACCTCGCTCGGCGAGGCGTACGTCAACGATCCCACCGATGTGATGAATGCGATCCAGGTGATGCGCCAGCGCGCGGCCAAGCAAGGCAATCTGCGCAATTCGGCGCAGCAACGTATCGTGACCCAGCCGGTGGCTGCCGTGGACACCACCTACGCCGACAACGGCGACAACGGTGAGCCGCCCGTCTACAACGGTCCCAGTGTCGTGCAGGAGCCGGACCAGTCGATCCAGATCATGCCGGCCGATCCGGACACGGTGTACGTGCCCAGCTATAACCCGCAAACCGTCTATGGCGAAGCGGTTCCGGTCTATCCCGGCTACGCCTATGTGCAACCTGCCGGTTATTCCACCGGCGACCTGATTGCGGTGGGCGCCGTCACTTTCGGCGCCGCCATTCTGGTCGGCAGCCTGTTCAATCACCACGACCACTACGACAACGGCCCGGGCTGGGGCTGGAACAACTGGGGCATGCACTGGGGTGGTGGGCGCGGTAACGGTAACGGTAATGGTGGCGGATGGCGCCGGCCGGCCGTGGTGTACAACAACTCAACCTACGTGTCGCGTTCCACCACCGTGGTCAATCGCTACACCACCAACAACTACAGCAACCGCACGATCAACAACAACATCGTGCGCAATCCGGCTGTCGCGAACCGCAACAACTTCAACAACCCCGGCAATCCAGGCAACCCCGGCAACCGCAACTTCAACAACCCCGCCAACCGCGGTGTGGCCAATGCACCCGAGGCCATGCGCAACCGACCGGGCGCG
>JBAPPP010000167.1:0-2732 GCA_049280175.1 Rhodanobacter sp. | reverse complement strand
CCGCGTTATAGATAGCGCGGTCGGTTCCGCCGGGAGCGACGTCGAAACCATCGTTCGGAACCTGGTTGAGATTGGCAGTGACGCCCTGAAAAAACCTGTCTGTTGCGGCCGCCCCAGTGGTGACGGCCATGGCCGAGAGCAGTGCTGCTGCCAGCACCGAAACACGATGAACGATATGCATGCATTCCCCCTGAGGATGTACTTATTCACGCACCCGTCGTCGATCGACGACGGAAATAGTTTGCTAGCGCCTCATGACAACAAAGGCAGACTTCTCTCTCATATCTGCCATTGCCAGTGAGATCGGTGCGTCCCGCACCAACCTGATGGATCGCGGCACTGCCGGAAATCGTTCCGGCGTAAGTCAGCGCATCGGAGCGATCGAACGTCAGCGTTCCGTCGGCGATCACGTCTTGCGGCTAACTGCAGAGATACTGCCGGCTTCTATCAATCGCACCAGCAGGTAGAAATTCATCAGCTTGCCTACTCTGATCCATGACGCCGCCATACCCGGCTACCGTGATGCGTTCCCGCAGATGAAATTTCACCGCGAGAGTTGTGCGCAGGCGTGAAGTCTGAGGTTTGTTCGCATAAAGGAGTTTTGCGCGAGCGCCTAATTCTTTTGTCTAGGCGGCAAGGATGCGTCCGAATCACCTACACTGGTACACACGGGTTCGTGATCTGGAGCCATCTTCAATCCTTGCAGAGGGGCAACTGGATGCTTGTGCAGGAAGCGCCACACATCCTGGTGATTGACGATGCACCCGAGGCAATCCGTTCGCTATTGCTGCCATTGCGCGCAAAGTCGTGGCGCGTGACGTTGGCCAGCGATGGTCAGCAGGGCTATCAACGCGCCCAGCTATTGGGCCCGGACCTGATCCTGCTGGATGTGCGCATGCCTGGCATGGACGGTTTTGCGGTATGTCGCTTGCTGCAGGAGTCGCCGCGCACACGGGATACTCCTGTGTTATTCCTCACCTCCGCCGGCGATGCCGATGAGCGGCTGGAGGGGCTCACCCATGGCGCTGTCGACTACATTATGAAGTCGTGCGAACCAGCCGAGTTGCTGGCTCGCGTGCAGATCCACCTGCGGCTGATGCGGCGCGTCGAGCCGACGGCACCGGATGGTCAGGACGCGCTGCTGTCACAAGACGAGATTATCCTGCGCGCGGCAATGCGGCTGATCAGCCAACAGCTCGGCGAACTGCCATCGCTGGGCGTGATCGCAAAAAAGGTTGGCACCAGCGACAAGAAACTCTCCACTATCTTCCGCCACCACCTGGATATGACCGTGTTCGCCTGGATCCGCGAGGAGCGTCTGCGTTGCAGCCGCCAGCTGCTCGCCGATACGGGCCTGAGCATGCAGGACATCGCCGGGTACATCGGTTTTCGCAGTGCCTGCAACTTCACTACGGCGTTCCGTGAGCGCATGGGCGTCACGCCGAGCGCGTTCCGGCGCAGCCAGCAGGAACGCGCGGAACATGCAGCGGTTTAGGGTTGTTGATGCAGTCACTCAGGCCGCGTATGCGCACACTTAGTCCACACAGGTCGGTTCAAGGCACACAGGGGTGGTGCATGCGCATCGTGCTTTGCGTTGCTGCCTTCTGGCTGTTGTCGATGTCTGCATCGCGTGCGGCGGAGGTCACACTGCACGCCTGCCCCATCGGCCCATTGAATCTGGCCTCATCGTCGCAGATCGTGGAAGATCCGGGACGCGCGCTTGATGCGGACCAACTGATGCGTCTGCCGCCGCAGCGCTTCATGGCGGCGAGTCCGCGCACGCTTGAACCCGGCTACAGCCGCTCGGCCTGGTGGTTGCGATTGACATTGCACCATGCGGGTCCCGCATCGTGCGAATCCTGGCTTCTGGTTGGCGCGGCGCGCCTACGTGATGTGCAAATGTACGTTGGAAGCGTGGGCCATTGGCAGCAGATGCGCGTGGGCACTGACTATCCGCTGCGCGAGTGGGCACTGCCATCGCGTCAGCCGATGTTTCCACTGACACTGGCGCCAGACAGCTCGACCACCTTGTTGCTGCGCGTGGTCACCCCAGGGACGCTGGTAAGTTTTGCGCCGCAATTGTGGTCGCCGTCGGCTTTCCTGCACATGCATGTCCGCGCGAGCGTGCTCGATGGCGCGATGTTCGGCGGCGTGGTGTTGCTGGCGATCTTCGGTATGGTACTGGGATACATTTTTCGCCGGCGCGTACTGGCATACATGGCGCTAGGCATGCTGTGCCACAGCCTGTACGCGGGCATTGTGGACAATTACGCCTTTGTCTATCTCTGGCCGGATAGTACGGCGCTGAATAGGTGGGCCATGCACCTGATGGCTTGCATGACGCTGTTCATGACAATCGTCTACTGCTGCGCTGCCATCAGGGTGGATCGGCTCGGGGCATGGTGGCGCTGGGTGTTCAGGACAATCGGCGCAGGCTATTTGCTGATCGGTTTATTCAACTGGTGGCTGGATGACCTGTTCTTCGTCAGGGCCGCGCTATCGTTGTGCGTAGTCGGGGAAATTTTGCTGGGTATTGCAGCGGTACATAGTTTGCGCCGCGGCGTGGTGCGCTCATGGTTTCCACTAATACTGGTTGCCTTCGCGTGGTCGGATCTCGCGTTGCACTTCGCGAGCTACCTGTTCGGTTATTCGATCAACAACCAGCTGTTTTCGACCACCGTTTTGCCCGATCTCCTGATGCTGGCAGTGACTCTTGTCGTGGAAGTCGGCAA
>JBAPPP010000166.1:0-4331 GCA_049280175.1 Rhodanobacter sp. | reverse complement strand
AACCGACACCGGTGACTGCACCGGCGGCGTAGGTAGAGAGCGCGGCGCTGTTGCCACCGTTATTGGCCGCTACGCTATAGGTGCCGGCCGCAACCGCCTTGCCGTTGCTGTCCGTGCCGTTCCAGCTGAACTGGCTCAGCCCGACGGGCTGCTGACCCAGATCCATGGTCTGCACCACATTGCCGTTGGAGTCCTCGATCGATACCTGGACGTCGCCGGCAGTAGTGACATTCACCGCTCCGTTCACGGCGCTGCCGCTGTAGCTGAGGCTGTTCGACGGCACCAGTACCTGGCGCCCCACCAGATTGGCGGAATTCAAAACCTGCGATGTCTGCATGCCACTGCTTAGATTGGCGCTCAACGTCTGCAGGTTGGTGTCGACATCCTGCGTCGCCGACAACTGACTGAACTGCGCCAACTCCGAAGCGAATTGCGAGTTGTCCATCGGCTTGGTCGGATCCTGCGCCTGCAGCTGGGTCGTCATCAGCTGCAGAAAGTCGGCCTGGGTCATCTGCGAGCCGGTGGGCGAGCTGGTGACGGCCGTGCTCCCGCTGAAACTGAGAGTTGAACCGTTGGGTGTGTTGCCGTTGATGGTGGTCACGTGTGGCTCCTTGAATTAGCTGCCAAGCTCGATGGTCTTGAGCGCCAACTGCTTGGCACTGTTCATCACTTCGACGTTGTTCTGATAAGAACGGGACGCGGAAATCATGTTGACCAGCTCGTCGATCGGATTGACGTTGCTGCCGTAGACGGTGCCGTTGGCATCGGCCATCGGATTGCCCGGCTCATAGTGGGTTTCAAGCGGCATCTGGCTTTCGGTCATGCCAAGCATGCGTACGCCGTTGGTGCCTTCGTCGGCGTCCTGTGTCTGCGAGCCAGCTTCCGCGTTCTGCGTCGGCGCAAACAACAGCTCCTTCGCTCGATAGGCGGAGTCGGGGCTGTTGCTGACGCTGTCGGCGTTGGCAAGATTGCTGGCCACCGTATTGAGGCGCAGCGATTGCGCTGCCATGCCGGAACCGGCGGTATCGAAAATCTTCATCAACGACATCAGCTCGTGCCTCCGTTGATGGCCAGGCGCAGGGTCTGAATCGAGCCGTTGATGAAACTGAGGCTCGCCTGGTAATGCACGGTATTGGCAGCGAACGCGGCTTGCTCGACCTGGGTGTCGACCGTGTTGCCGTCCATGCTCGGTTGCATCGGCGTGCGATACTTCAGTTGCTCGGCATCGCTGCTGTTCGGCTGGATCTGTCCTGCCGTCGGCGTGCTCAATTGAAGCTGGCTCGACTCGCCACTGGCCTGTTGCAGGGCGCTGCGAAAATCGAGGTCGCGCGCCTGATAGCCAGGCGTATCCGCGTTGGCCAGGTTCGAGGCAATAACCTCCGAGCGACGCTGCCATAGGGCAAGCGCCGGGGCATTCAATCCGAACACGCTATCGGTGGTAATAGTCACTGCAAGCTCCCTGAGGCAATGGCACCTGAGGGGGCGGCAGCAAGTTACATGCCATCACGAAATATGCAGCCGAATCGGCGCTGCAGTGCCGCCAAAGCGCAGATCAGCCGCGCGTCACATTGGCCTGGACGACGTTATGTCGACGCCTCGGGACGAAATCCCGACGTGTCTAAAACCGGAAACCCGACGTCAATTTGTTGACAGCTCAAACAATTCCAACACCGTTTGCGCCAGTAGATCGGGCTGGAATTTCGCGATGAAGCGATCCGCGCCGACCTCACGCACGATCGCCTCGTTGAAGCCACCACTCAATGAGCTATGCAGCACTACTTTCAGTCGGCGCAACGCAGGCTCCTCGCGGATCGCACGCGTCAACGCATAACCGTCCATCCGTGGCATTTCGATATCCGACACCACCAGGTTGATGCCGCCGTCGGCCGGGCCGCTCGCCAACTCCATCAGGCGATCGAATGCTTCACGCCCGTCTTGCGCGATGACGCAATCAATCTGCATTTGCCTGAACAGGCTTACCAGCCGCTGACGCGCCACCAGCGAATCGTCCACCACCATGACCCGGCGCGGCGTGATCGTGCGTTGCTCGGCGACCTGTTGCAGCTGCGTCGAGATCTCCACCACCGACCCATCGATGCTGGCCAGCACCTGCTCTACATCGATCACCGCCATCAGCTGACCGTCGATGCGCGTGACCGCACTGACCCGATGGCCGTAACCCAGCGCGCCGGCTGGTGACTCCAGCGACTCACCCGTGCAATGCACGATGCGCTGGAAATCGGCGACCAGGAAGCCCTGCACCGAGCGACTGAACTCGGTCACCACCAGGTGTGCCGAGTCCATCTCCGTCAGCGGCGGGTAGCCCATGGCCACGCCCAGGTCGATCACCGGTATCGTCTTGCCGCGATAATCGCAGCTGCCTGCCAGCAACTCGTGCGCGCCGGGCATGCGCTCCAACGGCGGCTTGCGCAGTACCTCGCGCACTTTGAATACGTTGATGCCAAACAGCTGGGCATCGCCTAGACGAAACAGCAGCATCGCCACCCGATTGTGCCCGGCAAGCCGGGTATGGCTTTCCACGCTTTCCAGCAACTGTGCGGCGGCCATGTTTTCTTCCTCGATGCGATCGGCCGCTACGAACGCGACTCATCGCATGCTATCGGCCGCGCAACGCATCGACTTGAGGCTGTCGGTCTGATCGCTCCCGATCTGAGTCCCTCGATTTGCACCTGCCATCGAGCCGATTGGCTATGGCATGTGCCTTGCTTACTCAAGTTTATGCGCTTCCAGACGATCTCTATGGGAGTCGACCTTCAAGGAATTGTCTTGCTTATGAGCCTGATTCGCAGCCAGCATCTGGCCGCCCTGATACAAGCCGCCCTCGCTGGGGACGATGCCCAGCTGGCGGCATTGAGTCGCAAGCATGCCACCGCCGCCAGCGCGCTGGCGCCATTGCTGGCGCGGCTGGCTCCCCGCCCACCGGCATCCGTGGCACTGCAGTCGCTGGAGCAGCAGAGCCTGGTGCTGACCAATGCACAGGCACTGAATCGCGAGCAGGCCGAGTTGGAGCAATCGGCTGGCGAGAGCCGCGAGGGTGTCGGTCGCTTGACGGACGGCAGCGCCGGGATCTCGACAGCCCTGCAACAGGTGCAGGTTGGCATCGAAGCGGCCAGCAAGGCCGGCGAACACAGCCAGGCCACGGTGAGCGAGTTGAATGGCCAGCTGCGACTGCTGCGCAGCGCACTGTCTGCCATGAACCACAATCAGAGTCATCTCGCCGAGCAGGTCGCACAGATTCGCGACCTGACCACGAGTGTGCAGGAAATCGCCCACCAGACCAATCTGGTCGCGCTCAATGCAGCGATCGAAGCGGCACGCGCCGGCGAAGCCGGTCGCGGCTTCGCCGTCGTCGCCGACGAGGTCAAGCAGCTTGCCGAGAAGACCTCGCAGGCCACTGCCGAAATCGAGAAAGTGACCGGCTCCATCGGCGAGTTCTCGCTGCATATGGACGGTGACGTGCAGCTTGGACTGCAGCGACTGGAACGCGCCCAGACCGGCATCAGCACAGCGGAAGCATCCTTGAACCAGGGGCGCGACGCACTGCAGGGTGCCAGTGGACGACTGCGCTCGCTGTGCGAGAACCAGGACAGCCTGCAGGTGCGTGCCACCACGATTCAGGCATCGCTTGGCGCATTGCAACGCCGAGCCAACGAAGCGCTTCGCCATGGCGAAGCACTCAATCGCGCAGCCGTGCTGGCGCACCGGCTCTGTCTGAGCTGGCTGGAAAGCGAAAGCGGCGATGACATCGCCAGCCTCAGCCTGACGGTGCGCGAATCCGTGCAGGGCTTGCGCCACGGCATGGAGCTGGCGTTGCGGGAGCCCACCGCGCTGGACCGCCGCTGGTTCGACACGGATGCGCTCCAGCGCAGCCTCGGTCGACTTGCCGCACGCCACCGCAATCATCCGGCCAACCTGAGCTTGCTCGAATCCGCTGCACGCCTGCATGAACAGGGCACTGCCTTCCTCGAGCTGCTCGGTAACGGCCAGCTCGACCAGGCGGCACAGATGTCCAGTAAGTTCGAGAGCGAGCGTGAGGCGATCAACACTCAGCTCGCCAGCATGCTGGCCGACAATCGCCCATGAAAAGGTGTGTACTCGTTGCCTTGCTGCTGGCATTGACCACGGCAACGGGCTCTTCGATGGCGGCATCGGACACGGCAACCGACTTGCGCGCCGTCGCCGAGCAGGCGGTGCGGGCGCAATATGCCCAGGCTGGCAGCCGGGTGGTGATCGTGCCGGAGAAACTCAACCCACACCTGCGCCTGGCACCGTGTCCGCAAGCCTTGCAGGCACGCCTGCCGACGCGTCAG
>JBAPPP010000165.1:0-4224 GCA_049280175.1 Rhodanobacter sp. | reverse complement strand
CACACAATTCACCTGCGCACACTGTCAAAGATCAATCACTTGCCACCGATTCCTCAGTGGCTGCCTGAGACGTTTCGTCCTAGGTGAGCCGCCCATTCTACATCGCTTTTCGCGACCGTCAACACCTGCAGAAGAACTTTTTTGCTGCTGATGTTGCCGTGCGAAGCGCTGCAGCGGCGGGGTGGCGAATACTAGGTAGGCGACCCCGATTTGGCAAGGCATTTCTGCAAATATTTCACTTTCCCACGTAAGCCATTGATCTCTGGTTGCGCGCATGGGCTCTGTGGCTGGCGCAGCGACGACGAATTGCGCGTGTACGGACTCAAGCGCTCTTCAACAGCACTCTCGCAAAGTTGCGCTTGCCTACTTGCAGCACTGCCTCGAAGCCAGGCACGAACAATCGCTGCGCATCCTCGACCACTTCGGCATCGATCCGTACCGCACGCTCCTTGAGCTTGCGATTCGCTTCAGAATTGCTGGCGGTGAGGCCGGCTGCCGTGAGCAACGCAGGCAAACGCAGACCTTCGACAGGCACGACGACTTCAGTGAGCGGCAGCAGACTGGTATCGCCTTCACCGCGGACCACGGCGTGCCAGCCCGCAATCGCCTGTTCGGCGGCGGCGGCATCGTGGAAACGCGTTGCCAGTTCGCGCGCGAGACGCAGCTTGGCATCGCGCGGATTGAGTGCTCCGCTGGCAATTTCTTGTTTCATCTGCGCCAGCTCGTCCAGCGACACGTCGAAACTGAGCAGCTCGAACCAGCGCCACATCAACTCGTCGCCGATCTTCATGGTCTTGGTGACGATGTCGATGGCTGGCTCGTTGATACCAATGTAGTTGCCGAGTGACTTGGACATCTTGTTGACGCCGTCCAGGCCCACCAGCAACGGCATGGTCAACACGATTTGTGGGGGCTGACCGTGATGCTCCTGCAGCGCGCGCCCCATCAGCAGGTTGAACTTCTGATCGGTGCCACCGAGTTCGACATCGCACTTCAGCGCGACCGAGTCGTAACCCTGGGTGATCGGATACAGAAACTCGTGGATCGCGATCGGCTGCTGCGCCGCATAGCGCTTGGCGAAGTCATCGCGCTCGAGCATGCGGGCGACCGTATGTTGTGCGGCCAGCTTGATCAGGTCTGCCGCCGACATCTGGCCAAACCATTCGGAATTGAAGCGCAGCTCGGTACGGTCCTTGTCCAGCACCTTGTAGACCTGGCTGGCATAAGTCTCGGCATTGGCCAACACATCCTCGCGGGTGAGCGGCTTGCGGGTGACGTTCTTGCCGGTGGGATCACCGATCATGCCGGTGAAGTCGCCAATCAGAAAGATCACCTGGTGACCCAGGTCCTGGAACTGCCGCATCTTGTTCAGCAGCACCGTATGACCCAGGTGCAGATCCGGGGCGGTCGGGTCGAAGCCCGCCTTGATGCGCAGCGGGCGACCGCTTTTCAGGCGCTCGGCCAGGTCCTCCCGCTTGATGATTTCGTCGGCGCCACGCGCAATCGTGGCCAGCGCCTGCTCAAGCTCGCTCATGCATTTCCTTAGTGGTGACAATGGGGCGGGACCGACACTTGATGAATGCGTTCACGTCGCCGACGTTAATTGTGCGTTAACCCGGAAGCGCACGCAAACCCTTGATGGAAAAGGCGTTGACGCCATTTACACATGACCGTTATGGTACCCCCTGTTTGTTACTTTGTACCGCGGGACACCGAGAGCATGGCTGAAGAAAATCAGGGGGCGCGTCATGCGCGCAAACAGGCCATCTGCCGCAAGGCACAACGTCAGCATTCCCACTTTTACGAGCGCTGCTCGCACTGGTCGTTCAACCGTTCCGCTGAAGTCGAGCCGATTCACTGGCATCGCGAGCGTTGGGTGCTCGCCGGTACCGCGCTGCTGATCACCCTGGTGTCCGGCTTCATCATGCCGGCCTGGGCCAGCGCGATGCGTCCTGCGCCAGTACCGGAAGCCCATGCGCTGCTGACGCTGGCATTGCCCCGCGATACGCCGATCAGCGCACCCGTCCCCACCGTGGATGATTGGCAGGTCGTGCGCGTACAACCAGGTCAGACGCTGTCGGATATCTTCGGTGGGCGCGGTCTCAGCATGACCGACCTGCAGAAAGTGATGGATGCTGCCGGTAGCGCGAAGTCCGCGCTGCACAATATCCGTCCCGGCGACGAGTTCGACTTCTTGCTGGGCAGTGATGGCAGCCTCAAGGGCTTGCGCTTCGATCAGGACCAGGCCAGCCGGGCGATCGTTCGCCTCGATGGTGTACATCCGACGGTCGCCATCCAGCGACGCGACATGGATGTGCGCGAACAGGTCGCCCACGGCGTCATCCGCAGCAGCCTGTACGCGGCGGGCGATCAGGCCGGCATGGACGCGGCGATGGTCGGCAAGCTCGCCGACCTGTTCAAGTACGACATCGATTTCGTGCAGGATCTGCGCTTGGGCGATAGCTTCACGGTGATCTACGACGATATTTACCGTGATGGCATCCGCTACGGCGAGGGCAACATCGTTGCCGCTGAATTCATCAATCAAGGCACGCGCTACACCGCTTATCGTTTCAAGAAGGCCGACGGCAGCGACGGTTGGTTCAGTGAGGACGGGCGACCGATCCAGAAGTCGTTCCTGCGCATCCCGGTCGACTTCACCCGGATCTCCTCGACCTTCAGCTCGGCGCGCCTGCATCCGATTCTGGGCCTGATGCGCGCGCACAAGGGCGTGGATTACGCCGCTCCAACAGGCACCCCGATTCATGCCGCCGGTGATGGCGTGATCAAGTTCCGCGGCTGGATGAATGGCTACGGCAACTTCGTGATCATCCAGCACAACAGCACCATCAGCACCGCTTACGGCCACATGTCGCGCTTTGCCGATGAAAGGATTGGCCAGCATGTGCAGCAGGGCCAGGTGATCGGCTTTGTGGGCATGACCGGCCTCGCCACCGGTCCGCACCTGCACTACGAATTCCGCGTCGATGGCGTGCAGCGCAACCCGCAGACAGTGACTTTGCCGCCACCGGAGCCGCTGCCAGCCGTCCAGATGGCCAGGTTCAAGGCACAAGTCGTGCAGCCGCAGCTGGCGCGACTGACCGAGCTGGACGCTCAGATCAAGTTGGCGCGCGCAAACGCACCCACCAACAACGACAACTGAGAGCAACGCTAGCGTGGATGACGCCTCGGGGCTCTATCTCGGACTGATCTCCGGCACCAGTGCAGACAGCATCGACGTCGCACTGGTCAGCTTCAGCGATGGCCTGCCGCAGGTAAAAGCGACCCACACCCACCCGTGGCCCGCTGCCTTGCGCGAGCGCATGTTGGCACTGGCACAAGGTGAGGCCGCGCTGGATCTCGACGCTTATGGGCGACTCGACGTCGAAATCGGCCATTGCTTCGCGGACGCCGCCCTGCAGTTGCTTGAACACAGCGGCACCTCTGCGTCATCGGTGCGCGCCATCGGTTCGCATGGACAAACCCTGCGCCATCGGCCCACCGGCGAGTACCCGTTCACGCTGCAACTGGGCGACCCCACGGTAATTGCCGAACGTTGCCACATCGACGTCGTGGCAGATTTTCGCCGTGCCGATATCGCCGCTGGCGGGCAGGGCGCACCGTTGCTGCCGGCGCTGCACGCGATGCTGCTGGGCCGTCCAGGTCACGCGCGGGTGGTACTCAACCTCGGCGGCATCGCGAATATCACGGTGCTCGCTGCCGATGGCGGTGTGCAGGGTTTCGACACCGGCCCAGCCAACGGCCTGCTCGACGCCTGGTGCCTGCGTCATCGCGGCGAACCGTTTGATCGTGACGGGACGTTTGCGGCCAGCGGTCAGGTCGACAACCGCTTGCTCGACGCCATGCTGGCCGATAGTTATTTCGCATTGCCGCCGCCCAAAAGCACCGGGCGCGAACACTTCCACCTGAACTGGCTCGCCACGCATCCGCGGCTGGTCGCGGTGAGCGTGGCCGACGTGCAGGCGACGTTGCTGGAGCTGACAATACGCAGCGTAGCGGCGGCGATTGACGCGCAGGCGCCGACCGCGGAGGACGTGCTGGTTTGTGGCGGCGGCACGCACAACGGCGCGATGATGCGACGGCTGAGCGAACTGCTGGCCCCACGCACTGTATGCAGCATTGCCGAGTTCGGCATCGATCCGGACTTTATCGAAGCCAGCGCATTTGCCTGGCTGGCCCGCCAGCGCCTGCTGGGGTTGCCCG
>JBAPPP010000164.1:0-6680 GCA_049280175.1 Rhodanobacter sp. | reverse complement strand
TAACGCCCTGCTCCTTGACCAGACGCTGGGATTCTTCTTCCTTGCGCTCGCTGAAGTACTTGTGGTCGTACAGCACGCCCGGACCGAGGATTTCCTTGCGGCCGACGCGACGGTTGAACTTCATGCGACCAACCGCCGACAAGTCGTAGCGATCGAACGTGAAGAACAGATTGAAGAACAGATTCTGCGCGGCATCCTTGGTCGGCGGCTCGCCCGGACGCATCATGCGATAGATTTCCACCAGCGCCTCGAGCGGCGTCTTGGTGTTGTCGATGCGCAGTGTATGCGAGATGTAGGCGCCACGATCGAGATCGTTGACGTACAGCGTCGGCACCGTCTCGATACCAGCCTTGCGGAAATTTTCCAGCTGCTCGGCGGTGATCTCGTCGTTCGCCGAAGCCAGCAGTTCGCCAGTCTTCGAGTCGACGATATCGGTGGCCACGATGCGGCCTACCGGGTAGTCGTCCGGCACTTCAAGTGCAGTGATGTTTTCAGCCGCGAGCTGACGCACGTGACGCGCGGTGATGCGCTTGCCGGCTTCCACCAGCACCGTGCCACCGATCGCCAGATCGAAGCTCAGCGTTTCGCCGCGCAGACGCTCGGCGATCAGCTCCAGCGTGGTGCCACCCTTCTTGCCGAGGTGGAACACGTTGTGCTCGAAGAAGATGCCCAGCATCTCTTCGTTGTTGTAGCCGAGCGCGCGCAGCAGCACGGTCACCGGCAATTTGCGGCGACGATCGATACGCGTGAACAGCGCATCCTTCGGGTCGAACTCGAAGTCCAGCCAGGAGCCACGGTAAGGAATCACGCGGGCGGAGAACAGCAGCTTGCCCGAGCTGTGCGTCTTGCCGCGATCGTGGTCGAAGAACACGCCCGGCGAACGATGCAGCTGCGAGACGATGACGCGCTCGGTGCCGTTGATGATGAAGGTGCCGGTCTCGGTCATGAGCGGAATTTCGCCCATGTAGACTTCCTGCTCCTTGATGTACTTCACGACCTTCTTCGACGCCGGGCTGTCCTTGTCATAAATGACCAGACGCACGGTGGTACGCAGCGGCGCACCGTAGGTCATGCCGCGGTTGCGGCATTCGCGCTCGTCGAACGCCGGCTCGCCGAGGCGATAGTCGACATACTCAAGTGCTGCATTGCCCGAATAGCTGGTGATCGGGAACACGGACTTCAACGCCGCGTGCAATCCCTTTTCGCCGCGCTGTTTGGGCGCGACATGCTCCTGCAGAAACTCCCGGTAGGAATCAGTCTGGATGGTCAGCAGGTTCGGCACGCCCAGTACGGGCGGACGCTTGCCAAAATCCTTGCGGATGCGTTTCTTCTCGGTAAACGAGTAGGCCATGATCGGTAGCGCCTCGGTTCGCAGTGACGCCGGTGGTGCACACACCGGCTGAATGAAAAATCAGATGTTCGACAAATCCGCGGATTTGGGAATCGAGAATGGAAAATCGGGCCGGGCCTTTATCGCCGTCTGGACCAATTTCCCATTCTCCATTCCCCGTTCCCGCCTAAGCAGGCAAAGCCCGGGAGCTCACGCCCCCAGGCTTGCTTGACGCTAGATCAAACTGACGGCGCGCAAGGGCGCCGATTACTTCAGTTCGACGGTTGCGCCGGCGGCTTCGAGGTCCTTCTTGAACTTCTCGGCATCTTCCTTCGATACGGCTTCCTTCAGGACGCCACCGGCCTCGGTGAGGTCCTTGGCTTCCTTCAGGCCCAGGCCGGTGATCGCGCGAACAGCCTTGATCACGTCGACCTTCTTGGCGCCGGCGGTCTTCAGGATGACGTCGAACTCGGTCTGCACTTCAGCAACCACAGCAGCAGCGGCCGGACCAGCAGCAGCGACCGGGGCAGCAGCGGAAACGCCAAACTTCTCTTCGATGGCCTTGACCAGGTCCATCACTTCCATCAGCGACTTGGCGGCTACGGCTTCAACGATTTGTTCGTTGGACAGGGACATTTGATTTACCTCTGGAAATGGATTCGATTTAAATAGACAGCGAACTTAGGCGGGCTCGGACTCGGGCGCGACTTCGACCGGGGCTTCGGCGGCAACTTCGCCACCACCCTGCTTGTCGGCCACGGCCTTGATGGCACGGGCAAACATCGAGGCCGGTTCGGCCAGCAAACGCGCCAACATGGCCATAGCCTGTTCGCGGGTCGGCAGCGAGGCCAGCACATCAACGTGCTCGGCCGGCAGCAACTTGCCTTCCACCGAGACGACTTTCGCCTTCAGCTTGTCGTTGCTCTTGGCGAATTCCTTGATCAGACGCCCGGCAGCACCGGGATCTTCCATCGAGAATGCGTACAGCAGCGGACCGACCAGGACGTCTTGGACGACCTCGTACTCGGTACCCACTACAGCGCGCGAAGCGAGCGTGTTCTTGACAACTTTCAGGAACACACCGGATTCACGGGCCTTCTTGCGCATCGCGGTCATCTGTTCGACCGTGGTGCCCGCATACTCGGCAGCGACCAAGGAGTGAGCCTTCGCAGCGATTTCTGCCAGTTCGGCGACTACTTCATGCTTCTGAGACAGATTAAGAGCCATTGCACTCCTCCAATTGAACTCCGCTTACGGCTCCTGCCGCTTGCGGTCCTGGGCGACGCCATCCTTGACGTCGGGGGCACGGGATGCCCCGGGTGTTGGCCTTTCCAGAACAGTCGAACCATTCCAGTAGGGGCAGCACCATCTGCGCAGGCCGGATTCACGAAGGAACCCGATTAAGCGATCCCGCTGGCGACGACGGCGATTCCTTGCCAGAGTCGAGCTCCCTGCCCGTCGTCATCGCGCGCTGATTGCGCCTGCGGTCTTTGACGGCGGCTCCGGCGTTTACGGCCAGGGCTGCCCTCAAAAACTGCCCGCTCCGGCTTTCGCCGGCGCGGGACTTGATTCTTACTTGGCCGCCAGGTTCAGCGACGAGGTATCGACGGCAACGCCGACGCCCATCGTGCTGGACAGTGCAACCTTCTGCAGGAACTGACCCTTCGCGGTCGACGGCTTGGCCTTCAGCAGGTCAGCGATCAAGGCGTTCAGGTTGTCCGCGAGCTGGTCAGCACCAAATGCAGCCTTGCCGATGGTGGCGTGGATGATGCCCGCCTTGTCGTTACGGAACTTCACCTGGCCGGCCTTGGCATTCTTGACGGCCGTGGCGACATCGGCGGTAACCGAGCCATCCTTCGGGTTCGGCATCAGGCCACGCGGACCGAGCAACTGACCGAGCTTACCGACCACGCGCATCGCGTCCGGCGTAGCGATCACGCGACCGAAGTCGAGATCGCCGGCCTGCATGCGCTCAGCCAGGTCGTCCATGCCGACGGCGTCCGCACCAGCAGCCTTGGCAGCCTCAGCCTTCTCGCCGGGCGGGCAGAACACGGCGACCTTGACGGTCTTGCCGGTGCCGTGCGGCAGCAACGAGGAACCACGCACACCTTGATCGGACTTCTTCGCATCGATGCCGAGACGCACCGACACGTCCACCGACTCGGCGAACTTCGCCTTGGCGTTGTCCTTGACGATCTTCAGGGCTTCTTCCAGGCCATACAGCTTGCCCAGCTGAACCGCGCTCTGGGCGGCCTTCATACGCTTCGTGAGCTTTGCCATGTCTTAACCCTCCACTACCAGGCCCATGCTGCGCGCGCTACCGGCAATGGTGCGCACTGCAGCGTCCAGATCCGCCGCCGTCAGGTCCGGCTCTTTTTGCTTGGCAACATTCTCAAGCTGAGCACGGGTGACCTTGCCGACCTTGTCGGTATTCGGCTTCGGCGAACCCTTGGCAACGCCAGTGATCTTCTTCAGCAGGATCGTGGCGGGCGGGGTCTTGGTGATGAAGGTGAAGCTACGATCGGAATACGCGGTGATGATCACCGGAATCGGCAGACCCGGCTCCATCTTCTGCGTGGCGGCATTGAACGCCTTGCAGAATTCCATGATATTCAGACCGCGCTGACCGAGGGCGGGGCCCACCGGCGGCGACGGGTTGGCCTGACCGGCCTTGACCTGTAGCTTGATGTAACCGACGACTTTCTTTGCCATTGATTTTTCCTCGCGAGTCCAGGCGCCCTGCGGCTCCTCGCTGTTCACCATTCCATGGATAGAAGGAACGGATCCGCCTCATGCCGATCCTGAAACACGGACACGCCGGATCGTGAGACCCGAGCGTGAACCGCGCAGTATAGAGATTTGTCAAGCTTCCAGCAAGCCCCGTGCCAGAACGGCGGGAGCCAGCGGGATCATGCCTTCTGATCCAACTTTCTGGACCAGGTCTTGCCGGATCAGGCCTTCTCGACCTGACCGAATTCGAGCTCCACCGGGGTCGACCGGCCGAAAATCAGCACCGCGACGCGCAAACGGCTCTTCTCGTAGTTGACTTCCTCGACCACGCCGTTGAAATCGTTGAACGGGCCTTCGGTGACGCGGACCATCTCGCCTGGCTCGAACAGCACCTTGGGCCGGGGCTTTTCCACACCCTCGCGCACCCGGCTGAGAATCGCCTCGGCCTCGCTGTCACGAATCGGCAGCGGACGATCGGCCGTGCCGCCAATGAAACCCATCACTTTCGGGGTTTCCTTGATCAGATGCCAGCACTCATCGTCGATCCGCGGTGCCTTGCCTTCGGTATTCGTCTCGATCTGCACCAGCACGTAGCCGGGGAAGAATTTGCGCTCGCTGCGACGCTTCTGGCCGCCGCGCATCTCGATCACTTCCTCGGTCGGCACCAACACTTCACCGAAGCGCTCTTCCATCTCGGCGCGACGGATCCTTTCCTCGAGCGAACGCTTCACCTGATTCTCGAAACCCGAATAGGCGTGCACCACATACCAACGCTTGCTCATGCTCACCTCAGGTACCCAATTTCAGCAGCCAGTCGAGAATGACGGACTTAAGGATCAAGTCGATCAAGCCCAACATCAGCGACAGGATGATCACCACCACGATGATGATACCGGTGGTCTTCAGCGTCTCGTCACGAGTCGGCCAGACCACCTTGCGCATTTCGAACTGCGATTCGGCGATATAGTTCCTGACCCGACGCCCCAATGCGGTAAACGAGGCAATGGCCAACGAAATCACCAGCGCAGCCAGTACGCCGAGCAGAAGCACGGATGGCGGGATCTTGCCGCTGTTGCCGAACCAGGAATAGGAGACGATACCGGCGACCAGCACCAGGCCCGCCAGTACCAGCTTGCCGATATCGGCGGCGTTCGTGCCCTTGGGCTGTTCTGCCTTGGTATTCATGCACTAATGATCAGGTGTCAGCAGTATGCCGAGCCTTGCGGCCGACCCTGCCATCGTCACCCGTCTCGATCCTCGGGGAAGTGGCACGCCAGGAGGGACTTGAACCCCCAACCTGCGGTTTTGGAGACCGCTGCTCTGCCAATTGAGCTACTGGCGTACATGGCTTGAACTTGAAACACGACGGCGAGCGGCTTTAATCCGCTCGCCCCGTGACCTTGAAGCGTCGCGCCGAAGCGCGCTGCCGTATCTTACTTGATGAACGCGCTTACTTGATGACCTTGGCCACCACGCCGGCGCCGACAGTACGGCCGCCTTCGCGAATGGCGAAACGCAGGCCTTCGTCCATCGCGATCGGGTGGATCAGGCTCACCACCATCTTCACGTTATCGCCCGGCATCACCATTTCCACGCCCTCCGGCAGCTCGCAAGCGCCGGTCACGTCGGTGGTGCGGAAGTAGAACTGCGGGCGGTAACCCTTGAAGAACGGCGTATGACGGCCACCCTCGTCCTTCGACAGCACATACACCTCAGCCTCGAAGTCCGTGTGCGGGGTGATCGTGCCCGGCTTGGCCAGGACCTGGCCACGCTCGACGTCGTCACGCTTCAGGCCGCGCAGCAGCAGACCGGCGTTGTCGCCTGCCTGACCCTGATCCAGCAACTTGCGGAACATTTCCACGCCGGTCACGGTGGTCTTCTGCGTCGGACGGATGCCGATCACTTCGATTTCGTCGCCCACCTTCACGATGCCGCGCTCGATACGACCGGTCACCACGGTGCCGCGGCCGGAAATCGAGAACACGTCTTCCACCGGCATCAGGAACGGGCGGTCAATCACGCGCACCGGCTCCGGAATGTAGCTGTCCAGCGCATCAACCAGCTTGATGATCGCCGGCACGCCGATCTCGCTCTGATCGCCTTCCAGCGCCAGCTTGGCCGAACCCTGGATGATCGGGGTGTCGTCGCCCGGGAAGTCGTACTTGGTCAGCAGCTCGCGCACTTCCATCTCAACCAGCTCGAGCAGCTCGGCGTCGTCCACCATGTCGGCCTTGTTCAGGAACACGACGATGTACGGCACGCCGACCTGACGCGACAGCAGGATGTGCTCACGCGTCTGCGGCATCGGGCCGTCCGCGGCCGAGCACACCAGGATCGCGCCGTCCATCTGCGCCGCACCGGTGATCATGTTCTTCACATAGTCAGCATGGCCGGGGCAATCGACGTGCGCGTAATGGCGCTTGGGCGACTCGTATTCCACGTGCGCGGTCGAGATCGTGATGCCACGCGCCTTCTCTTCCGGCGCCGCGTCGATCGCGTCATATGCCTTGAACTCGCCACCAAAGCGTTCCGCACCGACCTTCGTCAGCGCTGCCGTCAGCGTCGTCTTGCCGTGATCCACGTGACCAATCGTGCCGACGTTGACGTGCGGCTTGGTGCG
>JBAPPP010000163.1:0-6309 GCA_049280175.1 Rhodanobacter sp. | reverse complement strand
GGGCAGGGCCCGCTTGATGGCGACGAGTTGCCGCAGCCGGTGGTGAGGCGCCCCCGGGTCAATGCGTCGCTGATCTGGCTGGTGCCGGTGCTGGCTGCGCTGGTGGGCCTTTCGCTGGTGGTCAACTACTGGCTGCAGGCTGGCCCGGAGATCACCATCAACTTCCAGAGCGCCGAAGGTCTGGATGCCGGCAAGACGCCGGTGAAATACAAGAACGTGGTGATCGGCCGGGTCCACAAGATCCGACTCAGCGCGGATCACAAAAGTGTGCTGGTCGGCGTGGCGCTCGAGAAGAGTGCCCAGAGTTTTGCCACCGAAGGTACGCGCTATTGGGTAGTGCGTCCGCGCATCGGGTTGGGTGGTGTATCCGGCATCGATACGCTGTTGTCTGGTTCCTTCATCGGGGCTGACGCGGGCGATTCTTCAACGCCGCAGGATGATTTCAAGGGACTGGAGATCCCTCCGTCGGTGAATCACGGTGCGCCGGGCCGCAGCTTCGTGCTGCATACCGACGACCTCGGCTCGCTGGATATCGGCTCGCCGATCTATTACCGGCGCATCCAGGTCGGCCGTGTGGTGTCCTATCAGTTGGACCCGGACGGCAAGGGCATCTCGCTGGGCATCTTCGTGGATGGCCCCAACGACAAGTTCGTCACCGTATCCACGCGCTTCTGGAACGCCAGCGGTATCGATCTGTCGCTTGGCGCGGACGGGCTCAAGGTCAACACCCAGTCACTGGCTTCGGTGCTGGCCGGTGGCATTGCGTTTCTGGACCCGCGCGGGCCTCACGACAGCACGCCGGCACATGAGCTGACCGAGTATCGGCTGTTTGCCGATCAGGCCACGGCGATGGCGCCGCCCGATGGGGAGCCGCATTACTTCCGCATGCGGTTCGATCAGTCGGTACGCGGACTGACGGTGGATGCGCCGGTGGAGTTCCTCGGCATCAACATCGGCAAGGTGGTGTCGGTCAACCTGGATTACGACGAAAAAACGCAGCGCTTCCCGGTGGTTGTCGGGGCGGTGGTCTATCCGCAGCGTCTGGGCAATGCCTATGACAAGCTGGAGGCGCTGGCAAAGGCGCACGGCGAAAATCCCGACCTGACGCAGATGATGGGACGCCTGGTCGATCACGGCCTGCGCGCGCAGGCCCGCAGCGGCAACCTGCTTACCGGTCAGCTGTACGTCGCGCTGGACTTCCTGCCGAAGTCGCCGAAGGTGACATTCGATCCCAACGCGAAGCCGCTGATGATACCCACCGTGCCTGGCAGCTTCGACAAGCTGCAGGAACAGCTGGCCGAGATCGTCGACAAGCTCGACAAGATCCCGTTCGAAAGCATCGGCAAGAACCTGGATCAGACCTTGGCCGGGCTCAGCGCCACGATCCAGCAGGTCAATGGCAAGACCTTGCCGGAGTTGAAAAACACCATGAAGGGCGTGCAGAAGACCATGGGCACGGCCAACGATGCGCTGTCCGGGGATTCGCCGTTGCAGCAGAACCTGAGCAGCACGCTGCAGGAGCTGCAACGTGCGGCGCGCTCGCTGCGCGTCCTTACCGATTATCTGAGCGGTCATCCGGAGGCCTTGATCCGTGGCCGTCGCCCGGATGCCGCGCCAACCGCCGGTGCCACACCGCCGCCCGCCGCCGAGCCGCAGACAGGGAGTAAGCCATGATACGCACAGGCCTGATACGCACAGGAAAGCGCCTGCTTGGCGTGGGGGCCTTGTTGGCCCTGGCGGCGTGTGCCTCGACACCACTGCATTACTACACGCTGATCGCGCCGGCTGGATCGATGGCGCCGTCGGGCGAGTCCGCCGGGGCGTCCGGTTCGAGCCGGTCTCCGCTGCCGTTCGAGCTGCTGCCGGTCAGCGTGCCGGCACAGGTCGACCAGCCACAGCTGGTGGTGCGTGAGGGCGGCCAGGGAGTGGCGCTGCTCAATGGCGAACGGTGGATCGCACCGCTCGGAGACGAGGTGCGCGGCGCGCTGTCGGCTGATCTGGCGCGCGAGCTGCGGAGCCAGGACGTCAGCGGGCTGCCCGCCAACGACAAGCCGCTGCTGCGGATCAAGCTGGATCTGCGCCGTTTCGACTCGCAGCCCGGCAGCTACGCCCTGATCGAAGGCAACTGGAGCGTGCGTCTGTTGCATGGGGGCGGGTACGCCGGTGCACTAGCCTGCAGCAGTCGCATCAGCGAGACAGTTGGGCCCGGATATGACGCGCTGGTGCAGGGCCACCAACGCGCGATCGAGCAGCTGGCTGGGCAGATCGCGGCCGTGGCGACCGCATTGGGCAACGGGCAGACAGCAGCTTGCCCGGCCCCCTGACGGTTACAGGCTTGGCGCCCGGCCCGCGCTGGGCTAGTCTGATCAGTTCACCGCAGCCGGCTGTCGCCGGTATGCGCTAACCGCATTACGGCGCCGGAATCATGCAGGACATTCAAGACCCAAACTCCCCGGAACAGGGTAACGCCGCTGAACAGGGCGGCGTGCCCGAGGGGTATAGGCCACAGGCGCTGGAAGCCGCCGCCCAGCAGTACTGGAACGCGCAGCACGCTTACGAGGTAAAGGAAGACTCCTCCAGGCCCAAGTTCTACTGCCTGTCGATGCTGCCATATCCTTCCGGCGCGCTGCACATGGGCCATGTGCGCAACTACACCATCGGCGATGTGATCAGCCGCTACCAGCGGATGAACGGCAAGAACGTGCTGCAGCCGATGGGCTGGGATGCGTTTGGCCTGCCGGCCGAAAACGCTGCGATCAAGAACAAGACCGCGCCGGCCAAATGGACCTACGCGAACATCGACCACATGCGCAGCCAGCTCAAGTCGCTGGGGTACGCGATCGACTGGACTCGCGAGTTCGCGACCTGCCGTCCGGACTATTACCGCTGGGAACAGTTGATGTTCACCCGGCTCCTGAAAAAGGGCATGGCCTACCGCAAGAACGCGGTGGTGAACTGGGATCCGGTCGATCACACCGTGCTGGCCAACGAACAGGTCGTCGACGGCCGCGGCTGGCGTTCCGGTGCGCTGGTGGAAAAGCGCGAGATTCCGCAGTGGTTCCTGAAGATCACCGACTACGCGCAGGAATTGCTGGATGGCCTGGACACGCTGCCGGGCTGGCCCGATGCAGTGAAGACCATGCAGCGCAACTGGCTCGGTCGCAGCGAAGGGCTGGAAATCCACTTTGCCGTGGAAGGCGGCAGCGAGCCGCTCAGCGTGTTTACCACGCGCCCCGACACGCTGATGGGCGTGACGTTCCTGTCGATCGCCGCCGAGCATCCCTTGGCGCTGAAGGCCGCACAAGATAACGAAAAGCTCGCTGCTTTCATTACCGACCTGAAGCACGGTGGCGTTTCCGAAGCCGAGCTGGAGACTCAGGAAAAGCGAGGCATGGACACCGGCCTGCGCGCGATCCATCCGCTCAGCGGCGAGCCGATCCCGGTATGGATCGCGAACTTCGTGCTGATGGGCTACGGCACCGGCGCGGTGATGGCGGTGCCGGCGCACGATCAGCGCGACTGGGAGTTTGCGCAGAAATACAGCCTGCCGATCAAGATGGTGATTGTCGATCAGTCGGTGCTCGATGCGTTGAGCGAGATTCAGCACGACCTGGCGCAAGGTGTCGGCAGCGATGTCATGCAGGCGGCGTTAGGCGCAAGAGACATCAATGCTCAGGACATTTCCGCGCCGGTGCGCGTAGTCGAAGAATTTGAACGGCGCATCCAGCAGGATGCCGCCTGGACGCCACGCGGCGTGCTGGTGAACTCCGGTGAATACGACGGCATGGATTTCAGCCAGGCACTGGACGCGCTGGCCAAGCGTTTCGAGCGCGACGGCAGCGGTTCGCGTCGGGTCAACTGGCGCCTGCGCGACTGGGGCGTCAGCCGCCAGCGTTACTGGGGCTGCCCGATTCCGGTGATCTACTGCCCGAAGTGCGAGGCGGTGCCCGTACCGGAAGACCAGCTGCCGGTGGTGTTGCCCGAGGACGTGGCGTTCTCCGGCGTACAGTCGCCGATCAAGGCCGATCCCGAGTGGCGCAAGACCACCTGTCCGCAGTGCGGTGGTCCGGCCGAACGCGAGACCGACACGTTCGACACCTTCATGGAATCGAGCTGGTACTACGCGCGTTACACCAGCCCCGGTGCCGATGCGCAGATCGACGAGCGCGCGAACTACTGGCTGCCAGTCGACCAGTACATAGGCGGCATCGAACACGCGATCATGCACCTGCTGTATTTCCGCTTCTATCACAAGCTGTTGCGCGATGCGGGCATGGTCGGTAGCGACGAGCCGGCGCGCAACCTGCTGTGTCAGGGCATGGTGATTGCCGAGACGTTTTATCGCGATCACAGCGACGGTTCAAAGGACTGGATCAATCCGGCCGAGGTCGACGTGCAGCGCGACGAGCGTGGCCGCGTTACCGGTGCGTTGTTGCGGGCGGACGGGCAGCCGGTGCAGATCGGCGGCACCGAGAAGATGTCCAAGTCGAAGAACAACGGCATCGATCCACAGACGATGGTGGACAAGTACGGCGCCGACACCGTGCGCCTGTTCTCGATGTTCGCTGCGCCGCCGGAGCAATCGCTGGAATGGAGCGAGGCCGGCGTCGAAGGCATGTCGCGTTTCCTGAAACGATTCTGGCGCGAGGTGACGACGCACGCGGCGAACCCCGATCATCCGGTGGTTGACCCCGCTGTGCTGGACGCGGGCCAGAAGGCACTGCGTCGTCAGGTGCACGAGACGATCCAGAAAGTCGGCGACGATTTCGGCCGCCGCCACGCGTTCAACACGGCGATCGCTGCCTTGATGGAACTGCTGAACGCATTGAACAAGTTCACTGACCAGAGCGATCAGGGGCGCGCCGTGCGCCACGAGGCACTGGAAGTAATGGTCTTGCTGCTCAACCCGGTGGTGCCGCACATCAGTCACGCGCTATGGCAGGTTCTTGGCCATGCGCAGGCCGTACTGGAGGATCAGCCGTGGCCGCAGGTCGATCCGGCAGCGCTGGTACGCGATACGCTGACGATGGCGGTGCAGATCAACGGCAAATTGCGCGCTACCATCGAGCTGGCGACCCATGCCTCGAAGGAAGAAGCCGAGGCACTGGCCCGTGCGCAACCGCAAGTGATGCACTTCCTGGAAGGCCTGAGCATACGCAAGGTCATCGTGGTACCCGGCAAGATCGTCAACATCGTCGCAGGATGAAATCCATGAGTTTCATGAAAGCCGGTCGCCTGTTCCAAGCTTCGCTGCTGCTGGTGTCCGCGCTTGCGCTGGCGGCCTGCGGCTTTCATCTGCGCCAGAGTGCTTCATTGCCGCCAGCGATGAAGCGGGTCCACCTTACCGTCAGCGGCGGTGTGGGCAGCGATCTGCAGCGCGCGCTGTCCCGCGCCCTGCAGGTTTCAGGTGCCACCATCGAAGACAACGGCGGTGATGGTATTGCGGAGTTGAACGTGCCGACCGCGGTGTTCGGCACCGAAACACTGACCCTGGGCGGCTACTCGTTGATCACCGAATACGCCGTTCGCTATCAGGTGCGGTTCGACCTGATCGATCCCAAAGGGCACACGCTGGTGCCCATGCAGACCATCAGCATGTCGCGTGAATACAGCTACGACGCCACCCAGACCATCGGTAACGCGTCGGAGGTGCAGGAGATCCAAGGCAGCCTGATCAGCGACATGGTGCAGGCGATCATGTTCCGCCTGCAGGCGGCCAACAAACGCGAACTGGCAGCACCGCCGGCCACTGGCTCAACCACGGCTGCACCGGCTTCTGCCCCGCCTGTAGCTGAGCCGGCGACCACCTCCAGCGTACGCTGATGCCGCTCAGTCACGGCCAGTGGCAGAAGGCGTTGGCGGCTGACCAGCTGGCGCCGGTGTATCTGCTTGCCGGCGAGGAATTGCTGGTGCTGGAGGCGGCCGACGCGTTGCGTGCCCAGGCGAAAAAGCTCGGTTACAGCGAGCGAGAGGTACTCGACGTCGGTCAGCATTTCGATTGGAACGATCTGGCCCGAGCCGGCGCCAGCATGTCGTTGTTTGCCACGCGGCGACTGATCGATCTGCGCCTGCCCAGCGGGCGTCCCGGTATCGAAGGCGCCAAGGCGATCAACGCGTTCTGCGCCGATCCGCCGCCGGATGTCACCTTGCTGGTCACTGCGATGGAGTGGAGCAACAAGCACGACGGCGCGTGGAGCAAGAAGCTCGATGCCAGCGGCACGATGGTGGTGTTCAACGCACCGCGGCCAAACGAGTGGGCCGCCTGGATCGGCACGCGGCTCGCGACCCGCGGGCTGTCCGCCACACCCG
>JBAPPP010000162.1:0-8860 GCA_049280175.1 Rhodanobacter sp. | reverse complement strand
ATAGGGTGCTGACCAAGCTGCCCACATGCTCCAGTTCGGTATTGGGTACGCTCAGCGAAAAATTGTCGGACATCCTCCAGCGAACCAGTTCCACGCCAGCCGCGGCCACCGCCAGGAAGGACAGCAGCACGGCAAAGAACAAGCGTTGGCCAATGGAAACTTTCAAGCGTGTCGGCCTGCGAACCGCAATCGGCGCAAGCTAGTCGAGATCGGCGGCGCTGGCAAGAAAAGGGAATAACGCGATCTGGCCCACGAAGTGATCGAAGAGGTTCGCGAAGGAATCAAAAAGTCCGAACACTCGCGTGTTCTCATGATCAAGGAACTCGCGCAGAAAGCGGGGGAGACCGGGGTGGCTGGAAAATGGGAGCAACAGGACGCACTCCGCCCCGCTTTGATTGCTTCCGTCTTTCCAGACACGCCGCTCCGTGCGGTCGACAGTGCTCAGTGCGAACCCGCGCTCGATGACGCCGCTGGCGCCGCGGACTCGGCCGCTGCGCGCTTGGGTGTATCGGCCGGGCACCACGTCTTGAGGCGCTTGCCCGCACGGTACAGATCGATGCATTCGCGCATCTCGGCCTTGAAGGCCAGGTCAGGCGTGTCCAGCGGGCAGCCGTAAGACAGCGGCTTGATCGCGTTGTACTCGGCGATACAGGTCGACAATGGCGGCGCGTTGGGCGGGTTCGGATCGCCGGCCAGCGGCGTTGGCGGCAGGTTGAGGCGCTCGTCGCCATCCTTGGGCGAAGGTGGTATGGGAGGCGCGCCGCACAGCAAGTTGGTAGCCGTACTGGGATTTTTGGGATCGCACATGCTTGCGGCCATCTCCTTGAGCGCATCGCCAATATGACGGCCGACCGCACCACCGGCAGTCTCGTTCGGTGGCGGGAAATATTTTTCGAAGCGGGTGGTCTTGGTGTGCATCCGGTCGAGGTCGTGCTGCATGATCTGACGATCATCCGCGGGCTTGGCTGGTTCGGCCGTGGTGCTTGCTGGGGTTGGCGTTGTCGTGGGCGGTAGTCGCACCGAGCCATCTTTCGCGAACACACTGCTGGATGGCGTGGCCACGGAAGCCGCTGGCGCAGGTGCCGCTTCATGATCCTGCACGACCATCGCGCCACGGGGCGGCTTCTCGTGCGTCACGGGGCGCACGTGGGGAGGCACCACCTGCTGCGGCGATGCCAACTTGAGCAGCGTAGGTGGTTCAGGCGGCGGCGCGGCGCGTGGCTTGCTGGGTTGATCGATCAGACGCACTGTCAGCACCTGATCGGTATCCATAGGCGCCACCGCCGGATGCGACGGCTGGAGCTGCATCTCGTACCACAGGGCCAGTGCGAACAGCGCATGCAGTACCAGGACCAAAGCCAGCACGAGCGCCAGCATCGGGCGCGTCAGCGGTGGCTGTTGCCAGCGCCGGCGGCCCAAGGTCTCGCGCGTTTCGCTGTCGAGTGATGCCAGACCGCGCGCACGATCTTCTTCCTGTCGATGTTGGACTTGCCCGGAACGTTCGATGACACTGCCTTATTCAAACCAACTAACCACACGAAACCTGCGCATACCGTCAGCGCGCGTTGCGGCCAACCCCGGTAGACAGGTTCTTTCATTCAAGGTTCCCTTGATCGGAAACAGGTACGGAGGAAGTCGCATGAGCTTCGCGTAACTTCCTTCGTTTCGTTTTCCCAACGTCAGAAAAAGTGTAAAACGCGCGGGTGCTCAACTTCGCCTCGATTCGGCACCTTTCCGGCGTGATCAATGGCGCGTTTTGGCGAGCTGGTCGACCAGATCATCCATCACCTTGAGCATCAACTGGTTCGCGGCAGTTTCATCGTACTTCGGCAAGCGCGAGCCAGCCTGAGCCGGAGAGGTGACATATTTGCCGTCGATCACGATCGTGGGCCAGGAACTGATCTGGTAGCTCGACATCATCTGGAGCGCGCGTTGTACCTTGGTCTGCACCGAGGGTGAGTTGTAGATCTGGGTGAATTTGTCGCGATCCATGCCGGATTTGGCCATGAAATCGATCACGTCCTCATCGGTGTTCAGGCGTACGTGCTGCACGTGCACGGCATAGAACACCTTGGATTGGTATTCCTCGGCTTTGCCCAGAGCGTCGAGCGTGTAGTAAAGGCGCTGCTGAGGCATGGGCTCGCCGTTGGGGGAGATGTGCACGCGCTTGAACACGATCTTGTCGGCGTGCGCCTTGGCCCATTCCGTCAGAGGACGGTCGAGTGCGGAGCAGTTCGGGCAGTAGTAGGCGAAGAATTCAATGACCTCCACTTTCTTGCCCGACTCGGTGGGCTGTGGCGGCGAGAGCAGGGTGTAGTCCTCTCCCTGGGTCGAAGCCGTATAGCCGGGAATGGCAAGACAGAGCAGGGCCAAAGTTGCCAGAAGAAGTCGGATGCTTCGCATTGCCAATCCTTGCAATAAATGAAGACAGGGATTTGGGATCCCAAAACAAGGACCCAGAGCGCACTTTCTCCGGAGGTCGTCCCGGTGTCATGCGCCCTATCGTAGTCGCTGACATTGAATCTTGAACACGAGCGCTCAGAACGGGTGCTGCCGGTAAAACTGCTCGAGCTGCCGATAGACGTCAGGCAAATGCTGGCGCAAGGTTGCCGGTGCCTCGAAAAATTGCTCACTGGCCACCGCAAAGAACTCGGCCGGGCTTTCAAGGGCATACGGATTGATCGGCAACTCGGCCCCGTTGCGTTGCTCTTCCTTCAGGCGATCCCACGCGCTCGAAAAGACCCGCGACCACACACGGCGATCCATGCGCCGGTGCAATGGCGGAAAGCCATTGGCGTCCCCGTTGAGCATGTCGAGCTTGTGTGCCATTTCGTGGATGACCACGTTGTGCCCTGGCTTCTTGTTATTCAGCACATCCGCCCATGACAGGATCACCGGCCCACGCCCCCATGCTTCACCCGCCAACACGGCGTTGGTCTGGTGAACCACCCCCGCTGCATCCACTTGTGTACGGCGTGGAACGAACGCGTCCGGGTACACGATGACGCTGTGCCAACCGTCGTACCAGTCAAGGCCCAGTTTCAGGATGGGCAAGCAAGCGTGGGTCGCGATCAAGACACGGTCGGCGTCGTCAAGCTGCAACCCCTTGGTGGGCTCCAGCGACTTGCTTTCAAGGAACAGCGTTGCCAGTACGCGCAGCGTAGCTTGGTCCGAAGCGCCCAGCCGACGCGCAGGCTCACAGCGCTGCAGCGCGTCTCGCCACAGCGACTCGGCAATCGGGTGCCGAGCGACGATCCGTCGTATGCGCCAGTTTCTGATTTTGTCGAACATCGCTGCACGCCGGAGGGAATCGTAAGGTCAACAACATCAGGGGCAGGGTGCCGGTTCTCAAGAGCGAGGTAGGCGTCGTGGCCAATTTCTGCTCCGTCCACCCGGCAGGATTTGTAATGACCCTCCCACTAAGTGCCCATGCTCCAGAAAAGTAAAGGGGCCAATCAGGCCCCTTTGCTGTCGTTCGAGGTCTGATCACCAAGCCAGCTAGTTATCCTTCGTGGCATGCATGCGTCGCACGCGCACGGTGCTACCCCCGTCGTAGGTCACCACATACGTGGAACCTTCATGCGTCTGCTGCGCCACCTGCACAGGGTCGGCCTGGACGGCTTTCAGCAGCACCTCTTGGTGATACGCCGCCAGATCGCCCGTCGGAATCAGCATCAGCGGTGGGCTGATTTGCTGAAAGCTGGTGAAGTGGCCCCCGCATTTCGTTGTGGTGGCGTCGAACTTGAACCAACCCTGGCCACAGCTCTGCCCGGATACATCCGGCAAACGCTTCAGCCAGATGAAGTACTTATTCTCATGAGTGATCCGGACGCGGTTGTGTCTCGTATTGTCTCCTCCGATGTCGACAGAGCTCCAATAACGAACCAGCGAAGCCTCGTGGCAATCCGCAGAAGCACACTCCTGCAATATCAGGTACTCGTTGTCCTGAAGATGGACTGGCTCGATGCTGAGGATGTCGTCCTTCACCAGCGCCTGCCCGGGAAAGACCACCGACGGCATGCGCGGATCGACCTTAAAATCGCCAGAAATCAGGTAGCCGCCGTGCTGGGATGAATACGGTAGTGCAGTGACGTTGACGGCAGGCAGACTTGTTTGTGCCGAAGCGGCAAGACTCGCCAGGACCAAACCACTCCCGATCAGCAGGTGTTTCATAAAGCCTCCAACCATGAACGGGGACGTTCGACGCTGAATATGGGCGCAGGCAAAGCCAACCTTGAAGAAGTTGCGGGGCGTGCAACGGCCTTTGTTATCCAAGCGGCACATACGCTTTCAAACCACGCTGCGTTTCCATTTCCGCACAACATCATTCGTCACATGCACTTCGATTTCCACCATGCCAAGTGCCATGGCTTGCCAGTAGTGACTGTTGTTGGATTGTTGGACATATAAGCGCGTCGGTCGCATCCAATGGGACCCTTCCGCAGCACGGTACTCCAAGTACGCATGACTCGCACCGTCACTTGTGGTGTTGCCCAGCCTTGGCTCACTGACTCACTGACTCACTGACTCACGGAACCGATTTAAGAACATCCAACGTGCATTTGGCACTGTGTTTTAGTGGTCGAGAAACGTCCGTGGTTTCGGCGCGAGCGGAAGATGCGTCAAGACAAGGGCTTACCACAGAAACATCTCGCCTCTGCGTTGCTGCGATCTGACTGATTTTTGCATTGGGTCAATCCCGTGCTTTGTAGCGCGAATTCGAGGTTTAGCTTGGATGCTCAGGCTACGAGAGCGTGCCATCAACCTGATTCGGCCAACGTCGGTTTGGGTCGCAAGCCAATCTCCGGAGGTTGCCGATTAGCCGTCAACTGCGCAAGGGCCGCTTGCGGCCAGAAGCCGACATTGGCCGGAGAGGTCGGCCCACCAATCTGTAATGTGACCGCCTCATCTAAGAAATTGCTTTTCGTTTCCACGCACCGTTTTTTGTCCTAAGGGTAAGACTCAGCAGTCACTGGGCCATCAGCTCGCAAATCAGCTCGCGAATCCAGCGCTGGCCCGGATGCCCTTGGGCGCGCTCGTGCCACACCAGCTCGACTTGAAAGCGTTCCGATAGCCACGGAACATCTATCACCTCAAGTTCGGGTAGTCGGCCATAAATCAAGCGTCTCGGCACCAAGGCAACAAGATCACTAGCCGAGACGATTTCCGGGACAACAAGGAAAGACGCTACCGACGCTACCACGGTGCGCTCTCGACCAAGAGTTCCCAAGGTGATGTCGACTGGGGTTGAGAAGCCTCCGCCTGCTGGCGAGACCACCAACTGCTCCAAACTCGCGAACCCTTCAGCTGAAAGTCCCTCTTCGACGTGCGGATGGCCTCGTCGTGCGATAAGAACGTAAGTCTCTTCGAACAGATGCTTGTTGCGCAGGTGCGGCACGCTGTCATCCGGCGTAGCAATGGCCAAATCGACATCGCCATCCGCGAGCTGGCGGCTCAGTCTTCCTGGATCCAAACGATGCACGGCAATCCGCACGGCTGGAGCCTTCTCACGCAACGCCACTATTAGAGGCAAAACGACCGCCACCTCAATGTAATCCGTGCACGCAATCGAGTAAGTCAGCTCGGCAGTCGATGGTGAGAAGTTATCAAGGCTGTGGAGCGTGCTACGTAATTGGTCCAACGCGGTGCGCAACGGGCCGATCAGTTCGAGTGCCTTGGCTGTAGGTGTCATTCCACGATGTGCAGGGATAAGCAGTGGATCGTCGAATAGTTCTCGAAGGCGGTTCAGCTGCGCACTCAGCGCTGGTTGACTCAAGTGAAGTCGCGCAGCCGCTTTCGTGACATTGCACGTGGCCAGAAGAGCTTCAAGGCTCATAAGCAGATTCAGGTCTATGCGCTTGGTATCCATCGGGTGGATTGTAAGCAATAAATCAATCGATTTCACAGATTGCGTGCTGCCTGCCATTTTTGGAAGGCGCGGTGCGATCCCCCATACCGGCCGAGTTCGACGCGCAAAGGAGATAGGCATGTCATCTGAAAGCAAACCCATCGTCGCCATCGCAGGCAGCTTGAGCAAGCAGGGCCGCAGCGTGGCGGAATCACTGTTGCGCAGCGGGCGCTACCACGTTCGGGCCATCACGGGACGGGTCGATTCGCCGGAGGCGCTCAAGTTGGCGGAACAAGGCGCTGAACTGGTCAGTGTCCCGCTCGCGACCGGCCACAAAGAGGGCTTCGTCAAAGCCTTCCAAGGCGCTCACGGTGCATTCCTCATGACACCGGGCGTTGCGCCACCGGCAACCCACGAATTCGACATTGGCAAAGAGCTGGCAGATGCCGCCGTGGAAGCCGGCGTTCAACATGTGGTTTTCAGCACCTTGGAGAATGTTGACAAGATCACGGAAGGGACGAAATTTGCACCACATTTCACTGATAAAAGTCGTGTCGAGGCTTACATTCGCAGGCTACCGATCCTCAGCTCTTTTATCGAGCTTTCTTTTTTCTATACAAACCTGCTCGAATACTACCCACCGCGCATGGATGGGGACACCCTGGTATTTCCTGTTTACTTGCCCGAGCACTTCCGCGCACCGTTCGTTGATCCGCTGAGTGCCACGGGGCCGGCGGTCCTGGAGATCTTTGATCACCCAGATACTTACGCTGGCCAGACGTTACCGGTCATCGGCGATGAAATCTCTCCAGCCGAAATGGTTGAAACATTCACGCGTGTTACCGGGCAGAAAGCAGCTTACGTCTCGGCATACAAATTGGAGGAATTACTTCACCATTTTCCCGAATTTCGGGACAACCATGAGCTTGCGCGAGAGACCACGGGGATGGCCGAATTTGCCGTGCAGTACGGATATTTCCGCAAGGATCGCGACCTCGAATGGAGCCGGCGTATCGATAAAGGCTGCCTTAGCTGGGAGCAATTTTTGAAAACATCCGGTTGGAATGGGCAGCAAAAAATGTTCGGTTTTTAGCCAACAACGCCGTTAGCATCAGCCTTCCATCATGCGGAGAATATCGGATAAACCGTTTGGGGGTCTTGTGTGTCATCAGTCGGACCCGGTCATCCAAGAGATGCGTTCAAGGAGGCGTTCCGCGTGGTCTATCACGGCACGCTGATTTATGCCGGCAAGTACACGGTCGAACGCGCCGAGGCAGCCTTGCACAATGGCCGGGCCGACCTAGTCGGATTTGGCCACCCATTTGTCGCGAATCCAGACTTGCCCAAGCGGCTTCGCCTCGGAAAGCCGCTGTGCGAACCCGATGCCAGCCGCTTCTTCGGTGGTGGCGCGGCGGGCTATACCGACTATCCAGTGGACGTATGACAAACCAGTATCGAACACACGCCGGTATCTGGGCGCTAGCTGTCACCGCCTTCGCCATTGGTATAGCCGAATTTATCGTTGTCGGCATACTCCCGGCCATTGCGGATCACCTAGGCATATCGCTTGCGCGCGCCGGCAGTCTGGTCGGGCTGTACGCAATGAGTCTGGCGATTGGAACGCCGTTGCTTGTGCTGGGACTAGCCCGGTTCCCTCGAAAGCCGGTGCTGCTGGTACTGATCAGCGTGTTTCTGGTCGGCAATCTGTTGTCGGCGCTATCCGACAATTACGCGCTGCTGTTGGCCGGACGCATCGTGACGGCGGTGGCACATGGCAGTTTCTTCGCGATCGGCGCCACAGTCGCTGCACGACTGGCCCCGACAGGGCAAGCCAGCCGCGCCATCGCAGTAATGTTCGCGGGCCTCACCTTAGCGATGGTGATCGGGGTGCCGCTGGGCACCCTAATCGGCAACGGTTTCGGCTGGCAATTGCCGTTTTTCGCGGTGGCCTTGCTGGCCGCTTTGGCATGGCTGGCGACCGCGCTATGGATGCCAAGTCTGCCGGCTCAGCCGGCAGGACACGCGGTCACGCAATTAGCGGCGCTGCTACAACCGCCCATTCTGGCGATGTTGAGCATCACCGTGCTGGGCTTTGGCGCCAGTTTTGCAGCCTTCACGTTCATCACACCAATACTCACTGACATCACTGGCTTCTCGATTCGGAACGCCAGTCTGCTCTTGGTAGTGTTCGGCGCAGCGACACTGGTAGGCAATCTCGCTGGCGGGCGCTGGGCGGCAAGCGTTGGCTGGCCGGTCGCGCTGCGACGCATGTTGACGGGGCTGTCGTTTACGTTGGTTGTGCTCGCGTTGTTTATTCCCTATCGGTCTCCGATGGTGGTGCTGTTGTTCGTCTGGGGGCTATTGGCTTTCGGTATGTCGCCAAGCTTCCAGGCAGGCATGCTCGCCACAGCGGAAAGATGGACGCCAAATGCGCTGGACTTCGCTTCGGCCTTGAATATCTCAGCCTTCAATCTGGGCATCACACTGGGGGAAATGTTGGGTAGCGCCATGGTGGCGCGTGGAAGCATGGCGCTGACTCCTTGGGCTGGTGTCGGGTTGGCACTGGTCGCGCAGTTGCCACTGGCATGGTTGGCACGCCGATCTTTCCGTGCCAAACGAGCGCCTGCCGCTAGTGGGTAGAAAAGGACTAATTTATCGAGGTTTGGGCCTCTTAGACAGCCGCTTTGGCTTGCGCTTGGGAGCTTGCTGGACAATTTTGATCAGAGGTCCACGAACCGGCGATCAATCCGCCTTCGGGCGGCTTTCTGATGCGCGTCATGATCTTTTACTGAAACTCATCGGCTTATGAGGGTTGACACTGATCGCGTTACGACAGCGGCGAAGAGGTGATCGCCACCGGAATATTGATCAGTTTCTGCCGGAACTTGTGGTCAATGTGACCGGAATACGCAGCCGAATCGGGGTCGGGCCGTGTGAAGTGCGTGCGAGCGGCAAATGGCCACGCCATGACTGACTATCCATCGTGGTGAGCGCATTGCTGCGCTCACACAC
>JBAPPP010000161.1:0-10621 GCA_049280175.1 Rhodanobacter sp. | reverse complement strand
GGCAAGGCGCAGCGAATGCGCCGGAGGTCACCATGGCGCCGACCACTCTGTATAATCGCGGCGGTAAACGTTTGGTGGGAGAAGCGGCAGGCCTGGCACAGGTCCGCACCGCTGCCGAAGACGCAACGCCCGTAATCGCTCAGGCTCCCATACCACCGCACGCAAACACTCTGGAGAGACCGGTTGAATCCGGCGCCGAAGGGGCACGAAGCAAGGCGGTGACCGCCACGCTTCCAAACTCTCAGGCAAAAGGACAGAGGGGCGCCCCACGTGCGGCACGGCACGTTGTCTGCGGATGCCCTTGTCATGAGCCATAAAACTAGCCCTTCCCTGCGCGAACTCGAGCACCACCACGCCTTCCTGGAACGCCACATCGGCCCGAACGATGCGGAGATCGAGCAGATGCTGCACGTCATCGGTCGCAGTTCGCTGGAAGCGATGACCGATGCGATCGTGCCGGGCAAGATCAAGTCGCCGGCACCGCTGGCCTTGCCCCAGGCAATCACCGAGGTCGAGGCGCTAGCGAAGATCCGCACCATTGCGGACAAGAACAAGGTGTTCCGCAGCTTCATCGGCCAGGGTTACTACGGCACGCTGACGCCGAACGTCATCCTGCGCAATATCCTGGAAAACCCCGCCTGGTACACAGCCTATACGCCGTATCAGGCCGAGATCTCGCAGGGCCGCATGGAAGCGCTGATCAATTTCCAGACCATGTGTGCCGACCTCACCGGCATGGAAATCGCCAACGCGTCGCTGCTGGACGAAGGCACCGCCGCGGCCGAGGCGATGACGCTGGCCAAGCGTTCGTGCAAGTCGAAGTCCAACGTGTTCTTCGTCTCCAACGGCGTGCATCCGCAGACGCTCGAAGTGGTCAAGACACGTGCTGAAGCGCTGGATATCGAACTGCACATCGGCGACGACGCCGAAGGCGCCAGCGTCGACAGCTTCGGTGTACTGCTGCAGTACCCGAACACCTTCGGCCAGATTAACGACTACAAGGCGCTGGCCGACGCCGCGCATGCGCGTGGCGCATTGGTAGCCGTGGCCACCGACCTGCTCGCCCTCGCCCTGATTGCCGCACCCGGCGAATGGGGCGCGGACATCGTGGTCGGCAACTCCCAGCGATTCGGCGTGCCGTTTGGCAACGGCGGCCCGCACGCCGCGTTCATGGCCTGCCGCGACGCTTACAAGCGCTCGATGCCGGGTCGCCTGATCGGCGTGTCGCTGGATGCCGAAGGCAAGCCGGCCTATCGCCTCACCTTGCAGACGCGCGAGCAGCACATCCGTCGCGAGAAGGCCACATCCAACATCTGTACCGCGCAAGTGCTGCTGGCGGTGATGGCCAGCATGTACGCCGTGTATCACGGCCCGGAAGGTCTGACCCGCATTGCGCGTCGCACACATCGCCTTGCCGCGATTCTCGCTGCGTCGCTGCGTCAGGCCGGCCACACGATCGGCCCGGATTTCTTCGACACGCTGCATGTGGTGAACGTCGATGCCGACGCACTCATCGCCAAGGCCCAGGCTGGCGGCATCAACCTGCGCCAGATCCACGGCCAGAGCGTGAGCATCAGCCTCGACGAAACCACCACGCGTGCCGACGTCATCGCCCTCGCCACCTTGATGGACGCCAGCATCGACGACATCGACGAGCTGGACGCAGCGACTGCGGACGCGCTGCCGAACGGCCTGCGTCGCCAAAGCGAATTCCTCACCCACCCGGTGTTCAACACGCATCACAGCGAGCACGAATTGCTCCGCTACATGCGCGCACTGGCCGACAAGGATCTGGCGATGGATCGCACCATGATCCCGCTGGGCAGCTGCACCATGAAGCTCAACGCCACCGCCGAGATGATCCCGGTGACCTGGCCTGAGTTCGGCAACATCCATCCGCTGGCACCAGCTGCGCAGACACAAGGCTACAAGGAGCTGATCGAAGGCCTCGAGGCGATGCTGGTGGAATGCACTGGCTACGACGCCGTAAGCCTGCAGCCGAACTCCGGCGCGCAGGGTGAATACGCCGGCCTGCTGGCGATCCGCGCGTACCACCGTTCGCGCAATGAAGGCCATCGCGACATCTGCCTGATTCCCGAGTCCGCCCATGGCACCAACCCGGCCTCCGCGCAGATGTGCGGCATGACCGTGGTAGTGACCAAGTGCGACGCGAACGGCAACGTGGATGTGGAAGACATCCGCCGCGCGGCCGAGAAGTACAGCGATCGTCTCGCTGCGCTGATGATTACCTACCCGTCCACGCATGGCGTGTTCGAGGAAGACATCGTCGCGATTTGCGAGATCGTCCACGAACACGGTGGTCAGGTGTATACCGACGGCGCCAACATGAATGCGCTAGTCGGCGTGGCCAAGCCCGGAAAGTGGGGCTCGGACGTATCCCACCTGAACCTGCACAAGACGTTCTGCATTCCGCACGGCGGTGGCGGTCCTGGCGTCGGTCCGTGCGCCGTGAAGTCGCATCTTGCACCGTTCCTGCCGCGCACGCTCGGTGGCGAAGGTAGCGTGGGCATGGTCAGCGCGGCCAGCTATGGCTCCGCCTCGATCCTGCCGATCTCGTGGATGTACATCACGATGATGGGCAGCCAGGGCCTGCGCAAAGCGACCCAGGTGGCACTGCTCAACGCGAACTACATCGCCAAACGACTCGCACCGCATTACGAGACGCTGTACACCGGCCGTAACGGGCTGGTCGCGCATGAGTGCATCCTCGATCTGCGCCCGCTGAAGGACGCCACCGGCATCGGTGCCGAGGACGTGGCCAAGCGCCTGATCGACTTCGGCTTCCACGCGCCGACGCTGAGCTTCCCGGTTGCCGGCACGCTGATGGTGGAACCGACCGAGAGCGAATCGCTGCATGAACTCGATCGCTTCATCGACGCGATGATCCAGATCCGCGACGAGATCCGTGCCGTCGAAGAAGGCACGCTCGACCGCGAGGACAACCCGCTGAAGAACGCCCCGCACACCGCCACCATGGTCGCCGGCAGCGAGTGGATTCATACCTATCCGCGCGAACTCGCCGCCTTCCCGCTGCCCAGCCTCAAGCTGCAGAAATACTGGTCACCGGTCGCCCGCGTCGACAACGTCTACGGCGACAAGAACATCATGTGTGCCTGCATTCCGATCGATGCATACAAGGAAGAAGCAGAGGTCTGAGGGCCGTAGTTGGCGTTAGCCGCCTGATATGAAAAGGCCTCGTCATGCGAGGCCTTTTTCTTTGTTTGCGTCGTTGGGATGAGTGAAGTGAATGCTGATGCACGCGTTCGCCGCGCAGCGAATGTTGGGCTTCGCGTTGCTCACCCCAACCTACAACGGCCTGTCGCCGAGATGTAGGTTGGGATGAACGGAGTGAATCCCAGCGCACGCAGAAGCCGCGAGAGTTCGGCGCTACCTGCTCGTGACGATGCCGTTCCTGTCGCGCTTGGCTTGATAGAGCTGCCGGTCGGCTGTCTCGATAAAAGACAGTAATTCATCGCCGTGTGCAGGGATGGCCGTGTGCACGCCAAGGCTGACCGTCAATAGAGCGCACAACTCCGATCCTTCGTGCGGGATCTGCTCACCCGCAAATAGATCACGACAACGCTCGGCGATTTTTCTGGCGGCATGATCATCGGTCTCGGGCAGCACAAGTACGAATTCATCCCCACCGAAACGGGCGACGAAATCGCGGGCGCGCGTCGCGGCTGAACCCAGCAGCCGGGCCGCCACCTTCAGGCACTGATCCCCTTCGAGATGGCCATAGTGGTCGTTGTACTGCTTGAAATAATCGATATCGAGCATGACCAGCGACAACGGCTGCTTGTTGCGCCGCGCATTTTCCCACTCCACTTCCATCAGCGCATCGAAGCGGCGTCGATTGGCCACGCCGGTCAGCCCGTCCTTGTACGACAGTTCTTCCAGCTCCTTCTGCAAATCGATCAACTTCTGTTCGGTCTGCTTGCGCTCGCTGATATCGAACATGAAGCCGATCAGCGAGTCGACCGAGCCGTCCGCGTTACGAACCACGTGCACCACGTCGCGGATCCACACGTACTCGCCATTCGCGCACAGCGCGCGATAGTCCGCTTCGTGATCAACGCCAGCCTTCGATTGCGCCACGCAGAAATCCACGGCCCACGCCCGGTCTTCCGGATGCATGCGCTCGGCCCAGTCCTGCACGCTCACCCAACTTGCGGGCTCCCAACCGAGCAGGCTTTCGATCTGTGGCCCGACGTAGGCAAACGCCATCGTGGCCCAGTCGATTTTCCAGGGTATGGCCTTGGTCGACTCCAGCAGGGTCCGGTAAACATCGCCGCTGGTTTCGATTTTGTTTTCGATGTTAACCATCGTTTCCAATCCCGATTGTGGTTGGGAGAGTGTTCAAGGGAGCCGGACAATTTCTGTAGTGACTGCCGACCATAACTGCACGACGTCACTTCCAGCCCAATCAGGGCAATGCTAATGAGCGAAGTATCGGTCGGTACATCACCCAGCCACGGCGTAACGCGGTGACACCCCGAATACCTCTACGTTCCAGCAGATCATACGAGTAGAAGCAATGATTGTGCCCCTCTCGCGGCGTCCCAATCTCACTTAGGGCGCGGCGCCATCGATCATGAGCGTCTCAACCTTTTTCAGGTCCAGCATCACCGTCATCGAGTCAAAGGTGGATTCGACAAAACCGTGATGAAGATAAAAGGCCGTGGCGGACGCATCGATGGCGTGGCATAGCAGCACACGTGCGCCAATTTCGCGCGAAGCCCGCAGGGCACGCCATACGGCATCCTGCAGCAGATCCGCACCCAGCCCTTGCCCTTGCCAACGCGTGTCTACCGCCAGCCGGCCCAGCACGATGGCTGGAATCGGATCCGGCATGTTTCGCCGCAACCCACCCGGTGCCTGCGCTCGCTCTATGCTACCGGCAGCCAACGCGTAATAACCGATGACGCGCCGTCCCTCACAAGCGACAAAGCAGCGCGATCCCTGCCCGTCCTCATTGCCGCGCGCCCGGCGACGCAACCAGTCAGCGAGTCCCGGATGAGGCGAAATGAAATCTTCAATTTCGTGCCCGGGCTTGAACGGGGCCGGCGCATGGATCGTCACGCCTCAGCGCGACCAACGTGGTTGCCGCACCAACAGGCGCCGCAATGCCTCGGGGTTGGGTAACGGCGCGTCAAGCGCCTGCTCGAAACGCTTCGCCTGTGCATCAGACAGGACGAAGCGGGCGCGGTCTGCCAATACAGCCTCGGCACGCTGCAGGGTCGCATCCAGCACGAATGCCGTGCGCGTCGTGCCCATGGCCTCTGCGGCACGCTCAATCAACACCTTCTGCGCCGGCGTGGCGCGAAGGTTGATGGTCTTTTCCCGGGTTACGCTGGTGGCAGTCATGGCACGGCTCCAATGTGCGCACATTGTACATACACGATGGATGGTGAGGCAAGTTGGTCGATGTAGGACCGAAGCAGTACCCCTGCTTCCGGACGACCGACGAGCAGATGGTTGGCGAAACACCGCACTGAAAGGCCCGTCGCCAATCCGCCTGAATCAACCCTTCACTTCGTCCCAGGTGACGCATCGGTTGGCGCTGCCACTTGCTGCAACGGGCCCACGGTGACGTGACCTTTCCAGCCATCGAAGAGGTTCGCGGCGGCCTTGTCTACCGCACTGACGACGACCTGTATCGGCGGGCATTGCGAAGGGTCTGGCGCCATCGACGACTGCGCTGACGTGGAGACGCCTTCCATGCAGTAGTTGCCGCCCATGGATTGCACGCGCCTGAGTTGTGCCATGCCTTGCGCATAGCGCTCTTCGGCGCGCGGCGCGGCCTTGGCATCGCCATAGATCGGACGCATCGTCGTCAGCAGCTGTTCGGCGGCTTTTCGATCGGCGGTCGTGGCCTTCGCATGCGCGGCTTTGTAGGCTGACTCGAACGTCGATTGCGGCCGCTCTGCGGCAAGCGCCAACCATGCCAGCCCAAGGGGACGATTGACCGGCTGATGATCGCCGGCGAGCGCCATAACGCCGAGCACGTATTGCGCGGGCTTGCTGGCCCAGCTCGCAGCGGTCGTGAAGAATTTCTGTGCGTATTCGTAGCGCTGTTCACCGTAGGTCTGCTCGGCGATGCAGTAGTAGTAGTCGCCCGGCACGATGCGTTCTTCGCCGATCGCACATTTCGTGGCCGCCAGATCCGCGTCGCTCGGCACGGCAGCCGTGCTTTGCGGCTCCGCTGGCGCATCGGTTGCGGCGCTCGCCGCCAAGGGCGCGGCGAACCCGGCGACCAGCATGCACGTCAACACGAAAGACTGCATCGATTTCCAGCACTACCCATACATGGCGCAACTCCCCGATTGTACAATGGCCCAGATGGCCGACCCATGATGGTAACGGCCATCCATCCCGTCGGGATGACAGCCCCGACGATGTCTTTGGGCTGTATCCACCTATCGAGCGATATTTCGCCACAGCCAGCACCCTATTTCCATGGCGTGCCACCGGAAAAGTCGCTGACAACTGTCATGTTGAGCTGGGACAAAATGGTGGGGTTTGCGGTGATCAATCCGAGCTCCCGGTTTTTGGTCAAGGAGGCCTCGGAGAAGTTTTCCGAACCCACGAACGCCTTCGCACCCGACGTGCCGTAGTCCGCCACAATCACCTTCGCGTGGATGTACAACGAAGCATCCGCCGCATAGGTGCTGATATGCACGCCCGCCTTGGCCAGAGTATTTAAGTTCGCAGTCCAGTCGCTGCTGTCGGTCATGCACAACGTCACGCTCACCCCGCGCTTGGCCGCCTTGGCCAGCGCCGTCACGATGGTGCTGTAGCTCAGCTCCTCGTTCTCGACCAGCAGACTGGTCTTCGATGCACTGATCAGCTTGACCAGATCCGCCTTGGACACGGTCGGACTCCACACCAGGCTGTCGCCCACCGGTGGTGTGATCGACTGACTGGCAAAGTCCGCATTGAAGGTGGTTTCGATCGCGCTGACATCCTTGAGGTCATTCTCGATCACCGCGAAGTCGCGGCTGCTGCTGTAGTAACGACTGGTGAGGTTGAGCGTCATCACTGCAGCAATGGTGCCATCGATGACCACGCTCTTCTGATGTGTCGCGGCGTACTTGATTGGCGCCCATACCACCTGCACGCCGTGCGACTGCAGATCGTTATAGGCGGCCAGATTGTTGCTGCGCTTGAGGTTCTGATCGAGGATCACGCGAACTTTGATGCCGTTCGCAGCTGCTTGATCAAGCAGCGTCTGTGCCTGCGTATCGACCAGTTCGTACATCGTCATGTCGATGCTGGTCTTCGCCGACCGGATCAGGTTGTAGATCGACGTGAGGCCCTGGTCCGGTTCGGTGACCAACGTCTGGTTGGCCACGATGGCACTGTGCATTCTGGCTTGCGCGTGGCTGCCCCAAGCACCTACGAAAACGACAAAAAACGCGGCCGCAAAACGCGCGGCTCGCCCCGCAACAAACCATCCGAAATGATTTCTCATGATTCGAATCCCTTGGCGTCAGGGGAGGCATTATGGCGCCCGCCCGCACCATGGAAAGTGACCATCACGACCAATGTCGACGTCGCCTCAGTTGTCACACAACTGTCTCAACTCTCCTCTAGTTTCGGTCGGACCAACCGTCGGGAGTAGACGATGTCTTCAGAAGCCGCCGTTTCGGCCATTCCGCTCCAGGACAAGAAGTCCGGCCGTGTTTTCGCCATCATTTTCGGGGTCATCCTGCTGATCGGCGGCGGCTATGCTGCGTTGCACCTCATGCAGGATCTGGCCATCGTGCGCTCCAGTACGGCCACCCCTTACATCCTGCTTGGGGTGGCCTTGCTGATCGCACTCGGCTTCGAGTTCGTCAACGGTTTTCACGATACCGCCAATGCCGTAGCCACGGTGATCTACACGCATTCTTTGCCGCCCAATTTCGCGGTGATCTGGTCGGGTGCATTCAACTTCCTCGGCGTGCTGACATCGTCTGGTGCGGTCGCCTTCACCATCGTGGCGCTGCTACCGGTGGAGCTGATCCTGCAGGTAGGTAGCCAGGCCGGATTCGCGATGGTGTTCGCGCTGTTGATCGCCGCCATCCTGTGGAATCTGGGTACCTGGTATTTCGGACTGCCGAATTCATCCTCGCATACGCTGATTGGCTCGATCATCGGCGTGGGCCTGGCGAACCAGCTGATTTCAGCGCACAGCGGCACCAGCGGCGTGAACTGGGATGCCGCCATCGGCGTGTTCAAGGGCCTCGTGTTTTCGCCCATCGCAGGCTTCATTCTCGCCGGCCTGCTGATGGTGATATTGAAGGCCGTCGTGAAGATTCCCGCGCTGTATAAGGCGCCGGAAGGCAACAAGCCGCCGCCGTGGCCGATCCGTGCGCTGCTGGTGCTGACATGCACTGGCGTGAGCTTCAGCCATGGCTCGAACGACGGACAAAAAGGCATGGGTCTGATCATGCTGATCCTGATCGGCACCGTGCCCACCGCTTATGCATTGAACGGTGCGGTCACCGGCAGCCAAGTGAAGTCGTTCCATCAGGTCTCGGCAGACGCGCAGCAAGTACTCGCCGGTCTCGGCGGCGTCGCGAATGCGACCCTCGATCCGCGCAAGACCGTCACCGAGGCTGTGCAGAAGCAGGCGTTTCTGCCGACTACGGCGCCCGCCCTGTCTGCATTGATGGTGGCAATCGACAAGCAACTCGGCAACCGCACGTCGCTCAAGGCTGTGCCGCAGGAGCAGATGGGCAACGTACGCAACGATATTTATCTGGCCGACGCCGCGATCCCGCTGGTTCTGAAACAACCTGGGCTGACGCCACAACAGACCGGCACACTGACCGCCTGGCGCGGCCTCGGTACGCAAGCCACCCAATTCATTCCGACCTGGGTAAAGGTAGCCGTAGCGCTGGCCCTGGGCCTTGGCACGATGGTCGGCTGGAAGCGCATCGTGGTGACCGTCGGCGAGCGTATCGGCAAGGAACATCTCACCTACGCACAGGGCGCATCGGCCGAACTGGTGGCCATGGTGCTGATCCAGGCAGCGGATGCGTATCACCTGCCAGTGAGTACGACCCACGTACTCACCTCCGGCGTCGCCGGCACGATGGCCGCGAATGGCTCCGGGTTGCAGTGGAACACCGTGCGCAGCCTGCTGATGGCGTGGGTACTTACCCTGCCCGCTTCGATCCTGCTGGCTGGGTCATTGTTTGTGGTGTTCCGGCATATTTTCTGACGGCAATGACGTCGTCGACGATTGATCGGGAATCATAAGTTCGCCTGAATGACTGATGCGTATCACCGCATTGATCCATTGGCTTTCTTGGGAAACAGTCGACGGCGTGTTCACCTCGCGGGGTGCACCTTCGGGAAATACCCATCCCCTGCCCCGGAGCAAGACCATGGCAAAGAACAAGCCCAGCCCGTCGTCCTCGAAGTCTGCCAAGACGAAAGCCGCCAATACCAAGGCCAGCGACAGCCGCGGCAAGGGGGACGAGCTGCACCAGCACGGCGGCGGCCAGCATCCGGCGCTCACCACCAACCAGGGCCTGCCGCTGTCGGACAACCAGAACTCGCTGCGCGCCACGCCGCGCGGGCCGACGTTGCTGGAAGATTTCATCCTCCGCGAGAAGATCACCCACTTCGATCACGAACGTATTCCGGAGCGCATCGTGCATGCGCGTGGTTCGGCAGCGCACGGCTATTTCGAGCTGACCAAGTCACTGAAGAAAGTCACCACCGCAAAGATCCTCACCGAAGTCGGCGTGAAGACACCGCTGTTCACGCGCTTCTCCACCGTCGCCGGTGGGGCCGGATCGATCGACACACCGCGCGACGTGCGCGGCTTCGCTGTGAAGTTCTATACGAAGGAAGGCAACTGGGATCTGGTCGGCAACAACATCCCGGTGTTCTTCATCCAGGACGCGATCAAATTTCCGGACCTCGTCCATGCCGTGAAGATGGAGCCAGATCGCGGCTTCCCGCAGGCCGGCTCGGCGCACGACACATTCTGGGATTTCATCTCGCTGACGCCCGAAGCGATGCACATGATCATGTGGGCGATGTCCGACCGCGCCATCCCGCGCTCGCTGCGCATGATGGAGGGCTTCGGCATCCACAGCTTCCGGCTGATCAACGCCGATGGCGCGTCCACGTTCGTGAAGTTCCACTGGCGTCCAAAACTCGGCCTGCAATCCACCGTGTGGGACGAAGCGGTGAAACTCGCCGGCGCCGATCCGGACTTCCATCGCCGCGATCTGTTCGAGGCAATCCAGAACGGCGACTACCCGGAATGGGATCTCGCCGTACAGCTGTTCACCGAGAAGGAAGCCGACGCCTTCCCGTTCGACCATCTCGACCCGACCAAACTCATCCCCGAAGAACTGGTACCGCTCACCGTGATTGGCCGCATGGTGCTGGATCGCTGGCCCGACAACTTCTTCGCCGAAACCGAGCAGGTCGCATTCTGCCCCTCACACATCGTGCCGGGCATCGACTTCTCCAACGACCCGCTGCTGCAGGGCCGGCTGTTCTCCTACATGGACACGCAGCTCCGCCGCGTCGGCCCCAACTTCCACGAACTCCCGATCAATCGTTCGTTGAAGCCGGCCGACAACAACCAGCG
>JBAPPP010000160.1:0-5240 GCA_049280175.1 Rhodanobacter sp. | reverse complement strand
ACGCTCTTGCCTACAACAACCGTGCTTTGGTTTATCACCTGAAAGGTCAGAACGCGAACGGCTTGTCCGACGCAGAGAAGGCGGTAGCACTGGCGCCGAACGATGCCGCATTCATCCAGACAAGGGCACAGGTCTACGAACAGCTCGGTCAGCGCGACAAAGCGATCGCTGACTATCGCGCGGCCCTGAAATTGGCCCCCGATATGAAATTGGCTCAGGATGGGCTGGGTCGACTTCGTGCAGCGCATTAGCGCTGACGAAGGCTTCGACGTCGGGTAGCACCCGGTATTGATGCCGGTGTGCAAAGCCTTGCGCAGAGTCGTGCCACGGCTTATCAAAGCCATCGCACATCGCACATCGCAAGGCAGGGGAGATCGCCTTGTTGGCGAGGCTAGTCGGCCGCGATCCGCCATGGTTGGCGAGCGCCGTACATGAGCGTTCGCCACAACCACTCCATGGGGCCAAACCGAAACCGCTTGAGCCACCATTGGCTGGCGACGACTTGGGCAAGATAAACGATCACGCCCAGCAGCATCGCTTGCGACGGGCGCATGTGGCCGAAGAGACCCAACCCGTATCCGAAGAAGATCCAGCCAAAGACCAGCGACTGAGTTAGATAATTGCTGAAGGCCATTCGGCCGAGTGGGCCAACGATATACAGTACTCGACTGGCTCGAGTGTACGTGTAGAGCGCGATGATCGTGGCTCCATACCCGATAGCGAGCACCGCCGGGCCCAGTGTTATCAGAATGGAGATGGCCGGAGCCAGGGAGTGCCATGGTGAAGATAGGGCAGGTTGGTCCAGCAGATTCATGCCGAAGCCAAGAATCAAACCCAGGGTGGCAGCGGTGATGAGCAAGCGACGGTGATGTTCGGGTTGGCGCAGCAGACCCGTTCGCCATGCCAGTATTCCCAGCAGAAACAGCGCAAGCGTTCGCGGGGCTACAAACAGGTGCAGCGGAATGATGCTCGGTATCTCACCGATGTTGTACCTGATGACCTCCGCCCAGCTTCCGTGCGCATAGAGCGAAGTGGCCGTCTGGACATGTTGGCGGAGCCACGCTTCGCTCGGCCAGAAAAACGTGTCGGAGAGCCAGAACGGAAGTGTCGCATAAGCCGCCAATGCCAGCACCGCTGCAATGGCAACGGTTCGGTTGGAAGCATGGAGCAGCGGCAACGCCAATAGCCCAATGAGCGCGTACTCGGTGAGGATGTCGCCATTCCAAATGAAACAGAGATGGATAAGGCCAAACCCGAGAAGCACCAGAAGCCGTCTGGCCAGCAATGAGAGGCGGTGGGCGCTGGTTGCAAGCCGCTCGAACTGAATGGCTAGTCCGATACCGAACAGCAAGGAGAACAGCGCAAACGCCTTCAACTCCATGCCGATGCTTACCATTGCCTCGACGGCATGGTCCAACCACGATCCTTCAGCGGTGGCAGGGAGGAACTGCTGGAACAGCGAAACCCGAAACCCGGTGATGAGATTGACCGCGAGCACACCGAACAGCGCGATGCCTCGAAGCACATCGACGGCGGCTATTCGTTGGTCGGGGCGTACAGGTTGAGCGTCATCGCGTCGCATGGATTCACTCATTCCGGAAGCGTCCTGGCCGGCAACATCAGTTGCCAGCGGTAGTAAGGCTCGTGGGCCAAGGCCAGCAGCTCATGGTCTTCAGGAGTGTCGCCGTAAGCGAACACGCGGGAGAACTGAGAGAGCGGGAAGCGTTCCAGCACCAGGCGTGCTTTCTCATCACGAACGCACTGGCGGCCACGGTAGCGGCCGGTAAATCGCCCCCCGCGCTGCTCAAGCGTCGAGCACAGCAGCTCGATACCGTGCTCCTGGCACCAATGGCTGAGGTACAGATCCAGGCCGCCGGAAACCACCACCACGGTATCGCCCCGGCGCTTGTGCCAGGCGATCCGTTCCATGGCCTCGGGGCGCAGCGTGGCGGGCAGGACGTCCCGTGCGAATCGCTGGCCGCGCGCCTCCAACTCTTGCGCAGGGATGCGCCAGAAGCCGAAGCGGCAAATCAGCTTCCGGACCAACGTGCCGGAGACGACCCGCGCCTTGTAGCCAAAGATGACAGGCAGGAGGAGGATGCTACCGAGCCACAGGCGATGCGTTCGAACCGCTGCGCGCATGAAAGCCGGCATGGTCTCGCGATCCGTGATCGTCCCGTCAAAATCGAACAGCGCAAGATCCATTTGCCGAGAGTTCCTGTGGTGGCTCATTAGATTTGCGATTCGAGTCGGGTTGCCAGAAACGGACACCCGGCGCAGATCTGCTCGGAGATCATACTGCCCGGCGTGCGGTCATATTGGATCGGTGGGAGCTTGGGATCGGGTTCGCTTTTCGCCAAGCTCGGCGCCCTCCCTGAGCGTTAAAAAATGAAGTCCGGCCCTGACTCCCCCTAAGCTCGTACCTCGGACCGTGTCGAAATGTGCTCCCGCCGTTCGTCGTCGCTCTGTAAAGAGGCCAAAATGGTGTTGGCATCCTGGTTCTACGAACCGTCGCAAGACTTGGGAGGAATGATGGTTACTTCAACGGCAACCGGGAGAAAGCTGGTATTGAAGATGTCCGTCTCTCTGGACGGCTTTGTCAGCGGACCGAACGGCGAAATCGACTGGATATTTCGGACATCGAGCGATGATTCGAAGCAGTGGGTTGTCGATACGATTCGCGGAGCCGGCGCGCACATGATGGGGAGCCGCACCTATTACGACATGGCGGCGTTCTGGCCCTTTTCGGACACGCCGTTCGCAGCGCCGATGAACTACATTCCCAAGATCATTTTTTCGAGGGGAGGGCTCAAGGACGTTACACAGGTGCATCGGACAACGCAGGCGCTCGCCGATGCAAAAGCGGATCGCACGGACGAGCGGCCTGGCGTCACGCCCACAGCGGCCGTCCTGCAGTCCTGGGCTGAACCCACGGTCGCACGCGGCGATCTCGCGGAGGAAGTTCTACGACTGAAGCAACAGCCGGGCAATTTCCTTCTTGCGCATGGAGGCGCCCGGTTCGCCCAAAGCCTCGTTGCCTCCGGCCTCATTGACGAATATCGACTGGCCATTCATCCGGTCGTACTAGGCGCAGGCCAACCGCTGTTCTCCGAACTGCGCAGCCCCGTGGATCTGCGCCTGATCAGCGCGACCCCTTTCAGCTCTGGCGTCGTGGCAACTGTCTACCAGCCGGCATGAACCGTCGAGCGCGGACGGCGAGAAACGACCGCGCCCGCTTTTTTTCCACGATGGAATCTCTCTACAAGAGCCGATACCAGACATAAGCGATGCCCCATGGGCGCATCGACTGGGTAGTTTTACGTAGGGTGTATCACGTGAAACTGCGGTTTCGCCATGGCTCTCATTGAGCCACCTTTCACCGCGTAAGCATCCCACCGCGGACCTCGTCATGGCAACCTCCGGCGGCGTGTCCGCGTCCACGTCAGGAGTAAGTCATGGCAAAGAGCGCTGCGAAGCCCAAGGGCAAATCCACCAAGCCCAACATACTCGTCATCTGGGGCGATGACATCGGCATTTCGAACCTCAGCTGCTACTCGCGCGGACTGATGGGCTACCAGACGCCGAACATCGACCGCTTGGCGAATGAAGGGATGATCTTCACTGATTCATACGGTGAGCAGTCCTGCACGGCGGGCCGCGCTTCGTTCATCACGGGCCAAAGCGTGATGCGTACGGGACTCTCGAAAGTGGGTATACCCGGCGCGCCTGTTGGTATGAGCGAAAAGATCGTCACGATAGCCGCCCTCATGAAGAACGAGGGCTACACGACCGGTCAGTTTGGCAAGAATCATCTCGGCGACCTCAACCATATGTTGCCGACCAACCATGGCTTCGACGAGTTCTACGGCAATCTCTATCACCTCAACGCTGAAGAAGAGCCGGAAATGTACGACTACTTCCCTCAGGAAGAGTTCGGGACCTTCATCGAAACGGTCAAGCCGCGCGGGGTGATCCACAGCTTTGCCACAGACGTCGATGATAAAACTGAACAGCCGCGCTGGGGCAAGGTCGGCAAGCAGAAAATCGAGGACACCGGGCCGCTCAACAGGGAGCGCATGCTGACCTGTGACGATGAGTTTGCGGATAGGGCGAAAGGCTTCATCAAGCAGGCCACGGAGGACGACAAGCCTTTCTTTGTGTGGGTCAATTTCACCCACATGCACCTCTACACGCATACCAAACAAGAGAGCCTGGGGCAGGCCGGACGTTGGCAGTCGCCGTATCACGACACCATGATCGATCACGACAAGAACGTGGGTTCGGTGATTGATTACCTGGATGAGCTCGGCATCGCCGACAACACCTTGGTTATCTATTCCACTGATAACGGACCGCACCGGAACTCATGGCCAGACGGTGGCATGACGCCGTTCCGCAGCGAAAAGGACACCAACTGGGAGGGCGCGTTCCGTATCCCTCTCATCGCCCGGTTGCCGGGCAAGATCAAGCCGGGATCCGTCTCGAATGAAATTGTTCAGCACCACGACTGGCTACCGACCATCCTGGAACTTGCAGGCAACAAGACCGTTGTCGACGATCTCAAGAAAGGCGTAAAGGCGATAGGACGCACCTACAAAAACCACATCGATGGCGTGAGTCTGCTGCCGTACCTGACGGGCCAGGTACCGAAGTCGCCGCGCAAATTCTTCGTGTACATTTCGGATGACGGAGACACGCTGGGGATTCGCTACGACAACTGGAAGGTGACTTTCATGGAGCAGAGGTGCAAAGGCACCATGCAAATCTGGGGCGAACCTTTCACGGCCATGCGCATACCCAAGATCTACAACCTCAGGACGGATCCCTACGAGTTTGCCGATGTCACATCAAATACCTACTGGGATTGGTACATCAACCATGTCTACATCGTCTATGGCGCTATTGCCATTCTCACGAAGTTCAATGAGACATTCGTTGATTTCCCCAAGATCCAGAAGCCGAATACCTTCACGGCCGATCAAGCCATTGAGAAGCTCCATGAGGCTATCGCGGGCAAGTGATCGCTAACGCGGCTTTCGCCCCGCTCCTGTGTGACCAGGCGCGGGGCGTTCTCTGAGTTGCCTCAGCGCCATTCTTCTCACAGCATCGAATCTATCCGGCGTAGCACAGCGCTACCAAAGCCAGGGCAACAGCCAGCACATCTTCAAGCAGGGCGGCAGGCAGGTCGCGTCCTCCGAACAGCTTGCGCACATAGGCCCTGCCTTTCGCACCGGCAAGTG
>JBAPPP010000159.1:0-3398 GCA_049280175.1 Rhodanobacter sp. | reverse complement strand
GCGCATGACCGTGCATCGACTTGGTCGACGACACGGCGAGGCGATCGGCGTGCGCGCCGAACGCGAGGCGGATCGCCCGGGTCTCGGTGGAATCGTTGGCCTGCGTACCGGTGCCGTGCGCGTTGATGTAGTCGACATCCTCTGGCGCCAGGCCAGCATCGGCCAGCGCCTGGCTCATCGCCGCGGCGGCGCCGGTCGCGTTGGGCATCACGATGTCGGTGGCGTCCGCGGTCATGCCGACGCCGGCCAATTCGGCCAGGATCAACGCACCGCGTGCCTGCGCGTGTTCCATCGATTCCAGCACGAAGATGCCGGCACCCTCGCCGAGCACCAGTCCGCGGCGATTGACGCTGAACGGGCGACAGGTGTCGTCGGCCAGCACGCGCATCGCTTCCCACGCGCGCAATGCGCCGTAGGTCAGACAAGCTTCGGTGCCGCCGGCGATGGCAACGTCGGCCATGCCGTAGCGGATCATCTGCGCGGCCTGAATGATCGCGTGGTTCGCCGAGGCGCATGCGCTGGCGACCGCAAAGGTCGGTCCACGCAAGCCGTAGGCAATGCTGATCTGGCTGGCCGATGCATTGGTCATCACCCGCACGATGGTGAGCGGATGCGCGCGCGGGGAATTCTCCGCGTACAGCCGCTTGCTCTGTTCGTCCTGGGTGTTTTCACCGCCGACGCCGGTGCCGACGACCACCGCGGTGCGCACGCCGAGTTCGTCCTGGCTGAAGTCCAGTCCGGATTGCGCGATCGCCTCACGCGCGGCATGCAGCGCGAACTCCGAGGTGCGATCGAGCATGATCAGGGTGCGTTCTTCGATATTCGACGTCGGGTCGAAACTGTCCGGCACCTGGGCTGCAATCTTCACGCGCAGCCGGTCGGCATCCGGATGGCGCAGAGGGCCGATCGCACTGCGACCTTCGCGCAACCCTTGCCACAGCGCCTCGGCGCCGACGCCAAGCGGGCTGATCGCGCCCATGCCGGTGATCGCGACACGGCGCATCTGCGGAACGGTAGGCATTACTTCGATCCTTCACCCGCTGCAGCTTTTTCGTCCAGTGCCTTCTGCACTGCATCGACCAGGCTTTGCGTCGTGTCGGTATCGAAATTGGCACCTTGCTGGTCAGGGAAGGTAATGTTGAAGTGCTCCTCGATGTCGAAGATCACCTCGATCGCTTCCAGCGATTCGATGCCGAGGTCCTTCAGCGTGGACTCGGGCTTGATCGTGGCCACGTCGAGCTTGGCCTGCTTGGCGATGATAGCGAATACCTGTTGCTGGGTCGTATCGGTCATGACGGGTCGGTTCCTGGCTGCACGCAACAATGTTACCTATGAATCAGTCTAGGCGAATTTGCTTACCTATGTCTTTCATCGCCCAATTGGAACCGGATGCCCTGCTTGAGGCATTCACGGCTCATCCACCGCTCGGGTTCGCGGTAGACGAGTCACCGCAAGGCATGCCCTGCTTTCTGGCGCCGTTCAATCTGCTGACCACGGCGGATGATACGCTGCGCCGACGGATCACCCGGTTTCCGCTGTATCGCTGGTGGGGTCGCCTGTTGCAATGGCGTACGCGTTTCGCCGGTACGACAGTGTCCGAATATGCACCTTTGCCGCGTGCGGTGTCGCCAGCGGAACTGGCGCAAGGACTGAAGGCCGCGTATGGGCGGGAATGCAAGCTGCTGATCGTCAAGGACATCGCGCAGGATTCACCGTTGCTTAGTGATACCGAAAACACGTATGCCCGCGCATTCGCCGATGCCTGCGAAGCGCAGGGCTACGTGCTGCTCGAAGGGCAGGCGCTGGCGTGGGTACCGATTGATTTCGGGTCAGACGATGAGTATCTCGCGCGGCTGTCGTCCGGGCGGCGGAAGAATATCCGGCGCAAGCTGCGCTCGCGTGCCGACCTGGAGATCGAAGCGGTGAGCACGGGCGATGCGCGCTTCAACGACGCGGCCACCCTGGCGCAGTTTCAGGCGTTGTTCGATAACGTGTATGCGCAAAGTGAAGTCCACTTCGATCAGCTGAGTGCGGCGTTTTTTCGGGCCTTATTGCAGGATGCTGACAGCGGTGGCGTGGTGTTCGTCTATCGTCACGCGGGGCAGATGATCGGCTGGAATCTCTGTTACGAACATGGCGGCAAGCTGATCGATAAATACGTCGGCTTCGCCTACCCGCAAGCACGCGAGCACAACCTTTATTTCGTTAGCTGGATGCACAATCTGGATTACGCGCGGCAGCGTGCGCTCACCCATTACGTGGCTGGCTGGACCGATCCCGAAGTGAAATCCTTCCTGGGCGCACGCATGACGTTCACCCGCCATGCGGTATATGCCCGCAATCCGCTGCTGCGCGCGCTGTTGCGCCGGCTTGGCGGCCATTTCGAAAGCGACCGCAGCTGGCAGGCATCGCAGCTGGAAGACAGCGCAGCGGATAAACCGTGAAGCAGGCAAGCCGTGACGGAGAGCACCCGATGAATGACCTCGCGAACCGACCGGTCGTGCTCGACATCGACCGTTCGGTCGGACCGCTGCCTGACCGGCTGGTGCTGCCGCTGGAACATTGGCAGGAATCGATCCGCTTCGGTTGTTCGCTGGCGACGATGCGGCGATTCAGCGCGATGTTGGATGAGCTGTTGCCCGCGCAGTACGGCACGGTGTTCATGGGCAGTGGTGATTTCCATCATCTGAGCTGGCCGCTGATCGCGCGCCTGCGGCCACACACACCGTTCCAGGTTGTTGTGCTGGACAATCATCCGGACAACATGCGCTTTCCGTTTGGGGTGCATTGCGGCTCATGGGTGCGTCGTGTGGCGATGCTGCCCATGGTCAGTCAGGTGCACGTACTCGGCATCACTTCGGCCGACATCGGCGCAGGTCATGCGTGGGAAAACTACCTGACGCCGCTGCTGCGCAAAAAGCTGACCTACTGGTCGATGGGCGTGGACACCAGCTGGGCGAATCATCTCGGTCTGGCGCGCGCATTCCGTGGCTTCGACACGCCTGAGGCGTTGGTGGACGCGTTCGTTGAATCGCAACGTACGCAGACTGAGCCCAGCTACCTGTCCATCGACAAGGACGCGTTCTCACCTGAAGTGGCACATACCAACTGGGATCAGGGGCGTCTGCTGACCGGACATGCGCTGGCGTTGATCGGCTGCCTGCGCAACGGACTGGTCGGTAGCGATATCAATGGCGAGGTGTCGCACTACCGCTATCAAAGCTGGTGGAAACGCCGGCTGTCCGCGATGGATGAGCAACCCGAGATCGATCCGGCGGAACTGGCCGGCTGGCAGGCGCAGCAGCATGCGCTGAATCTGCAGTTGCTGGAGGCGATAGCGACGAGATCCGGTTGACGGCGCATAGGTGCAGGAACGCATCTCCGGACTGAGTTCGGGG
>JBAPPP010000158.1:0-1826 GCA_049280175.1 Rhodanobacter sp. | reverse complement strand
GCACTCGGCAGCGCCCTCCGCCGGCCTCCGCGGCTGATCGCCTTGAAGGCCAAACCGGTAGTTTGGTGATCGTGAGCGGTACGCGGACGTTGGATGGTCCAATCGGTCTCGTCGGTGCGGGCTACATCGGGCATCTGTTCGCGCAGCAGTTCGCGTTGGCCGGTTACGAGGTCCGGGCGTGGTCACCGACCAGGTCCGTCCACACGCTAGGCGATCGGCTGCGCCAGAGTGTGTCGACGCTGGCCGAGATCGGCGCCGTGGAGCCTTCGGCGGTCGAGGACGTCGTGGCCCGGGTCTCCACATACGAGGAGTTCTCGACGGCGCTGGCGCCATGCGCAGCGGTGATGGAGTCGATCGTTGAGGACGCGGAGGTGAAGTCGGCGTGCTACGGGGACATCGAGGCGGTGGTAGGGGCTGAGGTGCTGTTGTGGAGCGCGACGTCGAACTTTCCGATGACGCGGCTCGCCGCGGGCATGGCTCACCCGGAACGGGCCGTCGTGGTCCATCCCGTGCAGACGCAGCTGATCATCTTCGTCGAGGTCGTTGCTGGAGAGCGCACGAGCGAGGAGACGGTCGCGACCACGATGCGCTTTTGCGACGACGTTGGCCTTCGCGCGGTCCGCGTGCGCAAGGAGATCCCTGGCTTCTTATGGAACCGTGTTTGGTTCTCGATGCTTCGCGAGATGTTGCACCTCGTGGACATCGGAGCTGCCGACCCGCTCGAGCTCGATTCGATCGTTCAGGCCACGCTCCGTGCTTTCGTGCCGGTGTTCGGACCGCTGCAGATGACCGATCTCATCGGCCATGACACGCTCCGGGATATCTCCAACGCGCTGTACCCCGAGCTCGCGACTGACCAAGCCGCGTCGAAGACGGTCGAGCAGCTGGTGCGCGACGGGCGGCTCGGGGTCAAGAGCGGCCACGGTTTCTATGACGACAACGACCAACGAGTCGCTGAGCTCACCCTGAAGCTCTATCAGGTCGCCCGACAGCTCGACAGCGATCCAACCTGACCTGTCTTGACGGACCCGGTCGCTTGCGATTGGTGAACGCCGGAGGAGTCGCGGCTCAGCCCAAGATCCCTTTCACGGCTCGGTCGACCGGGCGGCCCTCCTCCATCTCCCACTGGACGCCCCAGGGATCAATCCAGTAGAAGAACTTGTACGGGTACGGGGTGATCTCCTCGGGCGCGTGGTTCTGGCCCAGGATCTCGATGCGCAGCCCCTGCTTCCTATAGATCTGCTGCTGGAACCGGATGAATTCGCAAGCCGCGACCGCGTCCGACACTTCGAGCGCCACGTGGCGAATCCCGCCCAGATCGTTCGTTTTTCTGCGGTGGACGTCTTGGTCGCCCTTGGGGTGATGGTAGGTGAAGAGTTCCAGATAGATGCCTACCTGAGCGTGCTTGAGAATCCGAATGTCGAGCTTCACCCGGCCATCGTCAAATCCGGCGTTGCGGGCGAACGAGGCCAGATCCACACCGGGGTAGTCCATCGGACCGAGATTGTTAGCTGCCTGCTCAAAGCCGAGCACGGTGCGGTAGAACTCGGTGGCGACCTCGATGTCGTCCACGACGACGTTGACGTGGGAGATGGCTTGAACATCTCGTCGCGGGGTAAAGTCGGTCATTGTTCCTCTCCACAAGAGATCCTCGCCTAATCAAGATTCGCAAGCTCAAGACTGAGCGACTTGAGCTTGCCGGGCAACACGGATCGCCAGACATTCGTGGGTGAACTTCCGAGGCGGAACGAATTGCTGTGTCTAGAGACACCGCCGCTCAAAGAATACGCAACTTGATCGGTACCGTCGAAACGGCACACCTCAAA
>JBAPPP010000157.1:0-3442 GCA_049280175.1 Rhodanobacter sp. | reverse complement strand
GCTTACGGCAGCAGTTCCACGCCATCCACCGCATTGTGGATCTGGCGTGTGACAGCGCGCTCGACCGGCAGCAATGCCGGCACCATGCGCATGGTGGAAAGCACCTATGCCGCTCCGGGCAACAACTGAGATGCCGGACAAGCCGATCATGCGAAGGGCAGCTTCGAAACGTGGGCGATGGATCGCCGGTCTCGGTGGTCTGGCAATGGGGCTTGTCTTAGGCTTGCCGGCGATCTCGGCGGCCGGCACCGTGGACCTCAGCGCCAAGCCACCGGAGGCCACCAGTACGGTGGCTCCGAACCTGGTGCTGACCTTCGACGATTCCGGCTCGATGAACTGGCATCACTCGCCGGATCAGCGGCCGTATACCGGCGCGGGCTGGAATACGGCGAATGATGGTGATCAGAGTGCTGCGGCAAATATCGCCTATCGCACGCAGGCCGGCCCCTATCTTTGTGCGGGCGTGATCACGCCGGGCATAACCGATCCGGACGATCCACGTTCATGGAGCATGAACGGCGTCTATTTCAATCCGGACAGCATCTATGCCCCGCCACTGAAGGCGGATGGCCTCATCGCGATGCCTAATTCGACGTACATGGCAGCCTGGGACAACGGCATTCAGATCAATCGACCGGTCAGTCCGGTAGCCATACAGACCTGGGGAAGCAACCAGAACACGCGTGACCTGCGCAGTGTCTCCTTTTGTGGAAATACCGGCGCGGGTTATTACAAGTACACCGGCACCAGGGCCAGCCTGCCGCTGGATGCCAAAGGCCAGTTCAATGCAACGGCCCTGGCTGTTCTTTACACAAGCGCGAACTGGACCTGGGTGCCGCTGAGTACGGCCCCGGACCAGCAGAAATTCGCGAACTGGTATTCGTACTACCGCACCCGCACGATGGCAGCCGTGACGTCGATCGCACGCGCCTACGCGCCGTTCGACAAGAATGTGCGCATCGCCTGGCAGAGCATCAATGCGGGCAACCTGGGCAACAGCACGGCAATCTACAAGTTCGTGGACGGCACCACCACCAACAACGTGCGCAGCAGGTTCTACGACTGGCTGTTCGCCATGACGGCCACTGGCGGCACGCCCAATCGGTCTGCCGCGAAGCGGGTGGGCACGTACTTCACCCATCGCACCGGCGCGGTGGACGAAAACCCCTACTGGGATCGCGATGCCGGCAAGGAGCTGGTCTGTCGGCAGAACTTTCATATCCAGATGACCGATGGCATGTGGAATAGCGATGATCCGTCGTCGCCGGGCGGTAACGACACTACGAATATTTCGGCGTTGCCGGATGGCCGCTCGTTTTCAACGTCGGATCGGGAAAGCGCCGTGGTCTGGAACGAGCCCGGCAACTCCGTGGTGACCATGGCGGATTTGGCGTTCTACTACTGGTCGCGCGACCTGCAGGCCGGCATCACCGGTTCCAGCCTGTTCGCTACGGCGGCCAATCGTCGCAAGGTCGCTCCGACTATCACCGATACCTCGACAAACCTGTTCAACACGCCGCTGGCGGCGAACAGCGATCCGCGCGACAACCGCGAAATCTACTGGAATCCGGTGAACGACCCGGCAAGCTGGCCGCACCTGCTGCAGTACATGATCGGCTTCGGCGCGTCTGGCTCGCTGACCAACACCACCACAACCTATGCGAGCCTGCGCAAGGGCGACACGAAATGGCCGGCGCCGGTTGTAACTCCGGACGACGGCAGGAAGATCGACGACATGTGGCATGCCGCGCTGAACAGCCGCGGCCAGTTCTTCGCGGCCAGCGGCCCGGGCGCCCTGATCGCTGCGCTGACCAAGATCATCAACAGCATCGTGGCGCGCAGCACCACGGCCATGGCTGGCAGTCTGAGTTCGCCGGTGTTGGGTCCGGCAGCAACGGTCTACAAGGCCGGCTATGACACGAACGACTGGACCGGTACGTTGACCGCGAACCGGGTCGGCGAAGATGGCACGATGACCACCGCAGCGCTATGGGACGGTCGTGATCTGCTGGATGCCCGCGCCAGTGCCAGCGGAACTCGGATGATCTTAACCAGTACCGGTACCGGCAGCGGCAAGGCGGCAGCCTTCAATGGCATCGCCGTGGTCAATGCGATCAACGCCGTGGATCCGGCCTTCGGCACCACGACGACCACACCCACCGGTGCCGACCGACTGGACTGGCTGCGCGGCGCGCAAACCAGGGAAGGCACCAGCTTCCGCCAGCGCAATCATGTGTTTGGCGCCGTGATGAATGCGCAGGTGCTGTATGTGGCGCAACCCGCCAGCGGTTATCGCGACAGCTGGCCTGCCAATTCACCGGAAGCCCTGGCCGCGAAAGTCGGCAACGGTTACGCAGAATTCCAAAAGGACTACGCCAGGCGCGCGCCGACGATATACGTGGCCGCGAACGACGGCATGCTGCACGCGTTCGATGCAACCACCAGCGATACCGTGGCAAGTGCCGTCGACGTGTTGCCGAGCCCGGGCAAGGAGCGTTGGGCCTATGTGCCGTATTCGGTATATGGACGGCTGAGCAACTGGTCCTCGTTGAAGAGTTTCAATTTCAAGCCATCGGTGGACGGCACGCCGGTGAGCCGCGACGTGTACTTCAGTGGCGGCAGCCACCAGGGTTGGCACACCATCCTGGTGGCAGGGCTGCGCTACGGCGGCCAGGGCGTGTATGCACTGGATATCACCCGCAGCGAGGCTGACGAAGCGAAGTCATCGGACAAAGTGCTGTGGGAGTTCAACAATGCCAGCGCCGGCGGTGCGAATCTGGGCTATACGTTTGGCCGTCCAAATATCGGCCGTCTGGCCGGCGGTCAATGGGTGGTGCTGGTGCCCGGTGGCTACTTTCCGACCGAGCTGGGGGTGGATTGCAGCAAGGCCGGCAACAGCAGCAATCCGGTCTGCAACAAGTTCAGCTCGCTGTTCGTGCTGGACGCGCAGAGCGGGGCGCTACTGAAGGAGATCAAGACACCGACCAAGGGTTTCAATGGCCTGAGCGGCGATGTGGAAAGCTACGGGCTGGGCACGCTGGTGCTGGGCGACTACGAAGGTGATCAGGTCGAGGACGTGGCGTTCGCAGGCGACCTGCAAGGCAATGTCTGGCGCTTCGACCTGACTGGCGACAGCAGTAGCTGGAAGGCCGAATTGTTCTTCCGTTCATCCAGCCCGGGCGATCGTCCGGTCACCGTGATGCCGCGACTTTTCCCTGATCCTGTGGGCGGCGGCCTGATGGTGGTTTTCGGCACCGGCAAGTACCTGGCCGGCAGCGACAACGTGATCGACAGCAGCACCAGGCAACAGGCCGTTTACGGCATTCGCGACTCCGGTAGTGCCGGGCAGCCGGTGGTAGTCGAAGGGTCGGCGGCTACCCCTCTGATTGAGCAGACGATGATCGAGCGGGATTCCGTTCGCGGCCTGACCAACCATGCTGCC
>JBAPPP010000156.1:0-1632 GCA_049280175.1 Rhodanobacter sp. | reverse complement strand
CCCCTGTTGGGCATCGCTTCGCTCACCCCAACCTACGCGGTAGCTGAGGCGACAACGTCAATGCCGGAGGCGATAAGTCGGCAGCTATGTCAGCTGCAAGAGGTTTTCGCGCGGCTACGGCAACGCCGCCGCCGCAGGCGGGGCGAGGCGATGCATTCGCATGCCCAGCCAGCGATCCACGTCGGGCCATTCGTCGGCCACGATGCTGTAGCAGACCGTGTCGCGCAGTGTGCCATCGGGGCGGCGCTTGTGTGCACGCAGAATGCCGTCGCGATGGGCGCCGAGACGCTCGATCGCGCGCTGCGAATCGAGATTGCGGCGGTCGGTGTGCAATTCCACCGCCACGCAATGGATCGTCTCAAATGCATGGCGCAGCAGCAGCCGTTTGCAGGCGGTGTTCAGGTGACTTTTCTGCCAGCGTCGCGCGTACCAGGTGTAACCGATCGCCAGGCGTGGCAGTTCGGGCGCGATTTCGTAATAGCGGGTCGTGCCGACGATCTCACCGCTGGTCTGTTCGCGCACGGCGAATGGCAGCATCAGCCCTTCGCTCTGGGCTTGCAGAGCTTTTTCGACATAGATGCGTGCCTGTCCCGGGGCCGGCACACTGGTGAACCACAGGTTCCACAGCTCGCCGTCGGCGGCAGCGGCTTCCAGTGCCGGCGCATGATCGAGGCGCAACGGTTCCAGCACGACATACTCGTCCTGCAGGCGGGTCGGGGTCAGGTGGCTCATCGATACTCCGGCGAGTGAGGCAATGGCCTCAGGCGTCGAGGTCAGGAATCAGTTTGCTTTCGAGTCGCGCGATATTGTCTTTCAGCAGCAGCTTGCGTTTCTTCAGCCGGGTCAGCTGCAATTCGTCGCGGCCGATCGCGGTGGCCAGCTGGTCGATCACCGTATCGAGGTCACGATGCTCCATCCGCAGCTCGGCCAGCAGATGGACAATTTCGGCGTGATCCTGAACCTGCATGGCGAAGACGGCGGCTGGGGAGAACCCCACTAGTCTAGCGCCGTTTGGGGTTGTTGGACGCCCATCGGGCTGCCGCTTGCAACGGCCGTTCTTTCCGAGCCCGCATGGAAGGTGCATGGGAGGCGCCTATCAGATCGCCATGCATTCGCGTACAGGAACACACCGATCTCAGCGGAAAGCCGGAGCCGCTGATGCCATACACAGCTACCAATAACGGAGGCATCCGCCCTGCTGCGCCATTCGCCAGCGCAGCGCGGTCACCGATGTCCAGCGCCATGGTGTCGAAGCTGCGTTGCTTGACGCAGCATGCGACGGCGCACTATGAATGCGTATCCGCCCATGCGACAAGTGATACCAAAGCCGCGCAACATGACCGATCAAACTTCGAAGGTGGCCGCCCGAACACCGGCCCGCGCGTGGCGCATTGGCGTTCTGGAAGACGATGCACAGCTGCGTGAAGGCATCATCCTTCCGGGTTTGCGCTATTTCGGTTTTGAAGTGACCGGCGCGGGGACGGCATCCGAGCTTTACCGGAACATGCTGCGGCAGCAGTTCGACATGGTGGTGCTGGACATTGGCCTGCCCGACGAGGATGGCCTGAGTGTCGTGCAGCATCTGCGCGAGATTTCCAAGCTCGGCATTTGCATGCTGACCGGCAACACGGG
>JBAPPP010000155.1:0-7681 GCA_049280175.1 Rhodanobacter sp. | reverse complement strand
TCGTTCAACCGGGTGCCGCTGCACGCGCCAATCGGCGGGGCCAGCTCATCGCTGCGCGACAGCCTCCAGGCGGCACAGGTGGCCGCAAACGCCCGGCGGGGCTACACTTTCAGGCTTCAACCCCGCTTGCCACCCGTAGAGGCCAGGATGTTTTCGAAGAACGACACGATCGCCGGTTATGACGACGAACTGGCCAAGGCCATCGCCGATGAAGGTCAGCGCCAGGAGGATCACGTCGAACTGATCGCTTCGGAAAACTACGCCAGCCGGCGGGTGATGGAAGCGCAGGGTTCCAAGCTCACCAACAAGTACGCCGAAGGTTATCCGGGCAAGCGCTACTACGGTGGCTGCGAATACGTCGACATCGCGGAGAAGCTGGCGATCGAGCGCCTGAAGCAGTTGTTCGACGCCACGTACGCGAACGTGCAGCCGCACTCCGGCTCGCAGGCGAACCAGGCGGTGTACTTTGCGCTGCTCAATCCGGGCGACACGATCCTCGGCATGAGCCTCGCGCATGGCGGCCATCTCACCCATGGCGCCAAGGTCAACATCTCCGGCAAGTTGTTCAACGCGGTGCAGTACGGCGTCGACGCTGACGGCCTGATCGACTATGACGAAGTACAGCGCCTCGCCACCGAGCACAAGCCGAAGATGCTGGTCGGTGGTTTCAGCGCCTACTCGCAGGTCGTCGACTGGGCGCGCATGCGTCAGATCGCCGATTCGGTCGGCGCGATCTTCTTCGTGGACATGGCGCACGTCGCCGGCCTGATCGCCGCTGGCGTGTATCCGAGCCCGTTGCCGCACGCGCACGTGGTGACTTCGACCACCCACAAGACCCTGCGTGGTCCGCGTGGCGGCATCATCGTGGCGAAGGACGCCGGCGAAGAGATCGAGAAGAAATTGCAGTCGGTCGTATTCCCCGGTATCCAGGGCGGCCCGCTGATGCACGTGATCGCGGCCAAGGCAGTTGCCTTCAAGGAAGCGTTGGAGCCCGAGTTCAAGGTCTACCAGGCCCAGGTCGTGAAGAATGCCAAGGCGATGGCGAAGACCTTCATGGATCGCGGTTACAAGATTGTCTCCGGCGGTACCGAGAACCATCTGATGCTGGTCGACATGATTGGCAAAGATGTCACCGGCAAGGATGCGGAAGAGGCACTCGGCAAGGCCCACATCACGGTCAACAAGAATGCCGTGCCGAACGATCCACGCAAGCCGTTCGTTACCTCCGGCCTGCGCGTGGGTACGCCGGCCGTCACCACCCGCGGCTACAAGGAGGCGGACGTGATCGAGCTGACGAACTGGATCTGCGACGTGCTGGATGCGCCGGGCGACGAGGCAGTGATCGCGAAAGTGCGCGATAACGTCACGGCACAGTGCAAGAAGTTTCCGGTGTACGGCTGAGCCTGCCAGCATGCATTCGCTGCAGATCGGATTGATCGGCGACCGCAACGACGACGTGGCCGCCCATCGCGCCATTCCGCTGGCACTGGGGATGGCGGCCGAAGCTTGCGGTGTGGAGATCGAGCCGATCTGGGTGCCCACGGACGAAGTTGGTCACGGCGCCGCCTTGGCGGAGTTCGACGGCATCTGGTGCGTTCCGGCCAGTCCGTATCGCAGCATGGAAGGCGCCCTTACTGCTATTCAGGTGGCGCGCGAGCGGCACGTTCCGTTCCTCGGCACCTGCGGTGGTTTCCAGCACGCGGCGATCGAATACGCACGCAACGTGCTGGGTTGGACCGATGCCGAGCACGCTGAAACCTCGCCGCAAGCGTCGCGTCAGGTGATCGTGCCGCTGCTGTGCTCTCTGGTCGAAGTGAACGATGCAGTGAACCTGGTCGAGGGTTCGCGACTGGCGCAGGCTTATGGCGCGAGCTTGATCGTCGAGGGTTATCACTGCAGCTATGGCCTGAGTTCCGAATTCCGCGAAGCACTTGCCGATGGCCCGTTGCGGATCGTTGCCGTGGACGACGCCGGCGATGTTCGCGGGATCGAGCTGGATGACCATCCATTCTTTGTTGCGACGTTGTTTCAGCACGAACGCGGTGCGTTTCAGGGACGATTGCCACCGGCAGTGCGTGCTTTTGCGCAGGCGATGATCGACACTCACTGAGCATGCATTGTCCCTTCTGCCAGCACGAAGACACTCGGGTGATCGATTCACGGCTCACCGAAGACGGTGGCACGGTGCGTCGTCGGCGCGAGTGCCCGCAATGCGGCGAGCGTTTCAATACCTTCGAGACCGCTGAGCTGAAGCTGCCGACGATCGTGAAAAGCGGCGAGCGGCGCGAGACGTTCGACGAGCGCAAGCTGCGTGTGAGTTTCGAGCGCGCACTGCAGAAACGGCCGGTAGCCACTCATGATGTGGACAGTGCGGTGCGCACGATCATCAACGACTTGCGCCGCAGCGGCGAGCGCGAAGTATCTTCGCGCCAACTCGGTGAGCTGGTGATGCGCGAGTTGAAGAACCTCGATCAGGTCGCCTACGTACGTTTCGCCTCGGTCTACCGCAAGTTCGAGGATGTGCACGCGTTCCGCGAGGAAATCGAAAAGCTCGAACGCGATCTGCCCGGGCTGGAAAACCTGCAGCTGTCGCTGCTTGGCGAAAGTGTGACTACCCGCGGCAAGAAGAGCTGATCTGCTCGCGCGCCACGAAGGAGGGAGCGTGTTCGTAGCCATTTATCGCTGGCGCCTGCAACCTGGGCTCGAGCAGGACTTCATTGCGAACTGGCAGCGGATCACGGCACTCGCGCTCGTCGCAGGCTCTGGTGGCTCCGGCCTGTTCAAAGGCTCCGATGGCCGCTGGGTGGCCATCGCGCGCTGGCCTTCCCGTGAAGCACGCACCAGCTTCTTCGCGCAGCTGGCGAGAGAAGATGCCGACGCCGCCTTGCGTGAACGGGCGCGTCGAGCGGTACTCGAATCGTTTCCGGATGAGGAGCTGGAATCAGTGCTGGATATGTGGACTTCCGTGCCAGGGGCTGCTTCGTGAGTGCCTTCAGTGCGATCGATCACGCGCATATGGCGCATGCGCTGCGCCTGGCCGAACGTGGTCTTTACACCACGCAGCCGAATCCTCGCGTCGGTTGCGTGATTGCGCATGCTGACGAAGTAGTCGGCGAGGGCTGGCATCAGCGCGCCGGCGGGCCCCATGCAGAAGTGTTCGCGTTGCGCGAGGCTGGTGAGCGCGCGCGTGGTGCAACCGCCTACGTGACGCTGGAGCCCTGCGCGCATCATGGCCGCACACCGCCGTGCGCGGATGCGCTGATCGCTTCCAGCGTAGCGCGCGTGGTCATCGCCGCCGAGGATCCTTTCCCCCAGGTGGCTGGACGCGGCATCGACAAACTTCGCGCCGCCGGGATAGCGGTGGACATCGGTCTGATGCGCGAGGCCGCACGCGAACTCAACATCGGCTTCTTCAGCCGCATCGAGCGCGGCCGGCCCTGGCTGCGCGTGAAGCTCGCGATGAGCCTGGATGGTCGCACCGCGTTGGCCAATGGCGAATCGAAATGGATTACCGGCGAGGCCGCACGTGCCGACGTGCAACGCTGGCGCGCGCGCAGCTCGGCGATCCTCACTGGCAGCGGCACCGTACTCGCCGACAACCCGCAGTTGACCGTGCGCCTGCCAGAAGGTGAAGCATTCACTGCACCTGTGCGCGTCGTGCTGGATCGCCAGTTGCGCACGCCGGCGGGCAGCCACGTGCTGGATGGTGCGGCGCCGACGTTGATGCTGCACACGGCAGCGAACCATCCGGATCATCGTTTCCAACACGTTGAATGTGTATCCATGGCGGAGCAGGGCGGTGCGCTCGACCTGGCCACTGCACTCACCCTGCTGGCTGCGCGTGGCTGCAACGAAGTGCACGTGGAAGCCGGCCCCACGCTTTGCGGCGCCTTGTTCGCTGCCGGCCTGGTCGATGAGTTGCTGATCTATGTCGCGCCACTGCTGCTCGGCGACAGTGCGCGCCCGTTGCTGCAGTTGCCCACACTGAGCGACATGACGGAGCGCTGGCAGCTGCGTCCGGTCGAGCAGCGTCAGCTCGGCCACGACTGGAGACTGCGCTTACGACCGAGCCCGCTCTGAGCGGCGACTGTACGTAACGGTGAACACTGTATTCCCGCGCCCGCCGCAAGGCAGCCCCGACGTCAGTGCTAGACTGCCCAGGCCGGCTTGGCCGGCATTACCAATAGCGTCTTCAGGGCGGGGCGAAATTCCCCACCGGCGGTAGGTTGAAGGGGTGACCCGACAACGAGCCCGCGAGCGCCTTGGCTCGATCCTGACGGAGTCCAATCCTGACGGAGCAGGCTGAGGGTCAGCAGATCCGGTCAGATGCCGGAGCCGACGGTTGGAAGCTGGCGACAGCCTCCTCATAGTCCGGATAAAGAGAAGACGGTCGAATGCGCGGCCTCGGTGGCGCGCGTCGGCCTTATGCCTTGGGGCGTTTTCACATGGTCCAGCGTGGGAAACGTTTCATGAAATCCATCCAGGCAATCCGTGGCATCACCCTCTCGCGGGAGGTGTGCTGATGTTCACCGGCATCATCCAGTCTGTCGGCCGCATCGCGCGGCTCGAACCGCGCGGTGGCGACGTGCGGCTGGTCGTCGATACGGCCGAGCTTGATCTGAGCGATGTGCAACTTGGCGATTCGATCGCCGTTTCTGGCGTGTGCCTCACGGCGGTAACGCTGGAAGCGCGAGGCTTCAGCGCCGACGTCTCCAACGAGACACTGTCGCTGACCACGCTGGGCAAGCTCAAGGCCGGCGATCCGGTAAATCTGGAGAAGGCACTGCGCCTGGCTGACAGGCTCGGTGGCCATCTGGTCTCCGGTCATGTCGATGGTCTCGGCAAGGTGGCTTCGATCACTCCGGACGGCCGCTCGCAACGCTGGTCGTTCGACGTGCCCACCGCACTGGCACGCTACATCGCCGCCAAGGGCTCGGTGTGCATCGATGGCACCAGTCTCACCGTCAACGAAGTAGCCGGCCAGCGCTTCGGGGTCAACCTGATTCCGCACACGGTCGAACACACCGCGTTCCATGCGCGTCGTGTCGGTGACGCGGTGAACATCGAAGTCGATGTGATCGCGCGCTATGTCGAGCAACTTTTACGCGCTGGCGAGGCACCCAAGCTGGATGAGGCGTTTCTCAAGCAGCACGGCTTCGCCTGATTCCCCTCTCCCGTCGGGAGACGGGTAGGGGTGAGGGCCGGACTGCACGTTTCGCGCTGACCGAACCCTCATCCGCCTCTTCGAGGCACCTTCTCTCAAGGGAGAAGGGAAATATCACCATACGGACACACCCATGAGCTTCAACACCATTCCCGAAATCCTCGACGACATCCGCGCCGGCCGTATGGTGGTGATCCTGGACGACGAGGATCGCGAGAACGAAGGCGACCTGATCATGGCTGCCGAGAAAGTGCGGGCGGAGGACATCAACTTCATGGTGCGCGAAGCGCGTGGGCTGGTCTGCGTCACGTTGACCGAGCAGCGGACGCGCCAACTGGGCCTGAAGCCGATGGTCAGCGACAACACGTCGGCCTACCACACCAATTTCACCGTCTCGATCGAAGCGGCCGAGGGCGTCACCACGGGTATCTCCGCGCACGATCGCGCACGCACGATCCAGGTCGCCGTGCAGCGTGACGCGAAGCCGCAGGATCTGAGCCAGCCAGGCCACATCTTTCCGCTCACCGCGCAGCCGGGTGGTGTGCTGACCCGCGCCGGACACACCGAGGCCGGTTGTGATCTGGCCGCACTGGCGGGCCTGGAGCCGTCCGCGGTGCTGATCGAGGTGCTGCACGAGGATGGCTCGATGGCGCGCCGCCCTGAACTTGAACTGTTCGCGCAGAAGCACGGCTTGAAGATCGGCTCGATCGCCGACCTGATCCGCTATCGCCTGGAAACCGAAAAGACCGTCCAGCGCGTACACGAAGAAGACGTGCAGACCGAGTTCGGCAGCTTCCGCCTGGTTGCCTATCGCGATGTGATCCGTCGCGGAATGCACTTCGCGCTGGTACGCGGCACGATCGACGATGGCGCGCCGGTCCTGTCGCGCGTGCATGTGCGCAACACCTTGTCCGATGTGCTGCATCTGCAGCGCGATGACCTTGGGCTCACCGTGACCTCGGCGTTGCGCCGGATCGCCGACGAGGGTCGCGGCGTGCTGCTGGTGCTGTCCGGCGAAGACACGCCGGAAGCATTGCTGGCACGGCTCAATCGCCAGCCCAGTACGCAGGCGCCGGAAGAAGCGCAGCAGCAGGAATGGCGTCAGCTCGGCCTGGGCGCGCAGATGCTGGCGGATCTGGGCGTGCATCGACTGCGCGTGCTCGGCACGCCACGCAAGCTGGTCGGCCTGGCCGGTTTCGGGCTCGAGGTGGTCGAGTACGTCTGAGCTGATGCTTCTGTGGGAGCGACTCACTTGTGGGAGCGACTGCAGTCGCGATGCTCTGCTCGAACCCGTCGCGACTGAAGTCGCTCCCACAACAGCAGGCTCTACGCCCAACCGTGCCACATGCAGGCCATGGCGAAGTCGCTTCTTTTCCGCATAATCAGCCGTCCTCACATTGGCAAAGCCCATGTCCGAAACGCATGTCCGTCTGATCGCCCCCTCCGGTTACCCACACGATCGCGCAGCGATGACGCGCGGTGTGGCGCGGCTGCGTGACGCCGGTTGTGTGGTGAGCGGGCTGGAAGTGCTCGATCGCAACGAGCAGCGTTATGCCGGCAGCGACGCGGAGCGGGCGGCCGACATCAATGCATTGGCTACGCTGCCGTCGTTGCCGGATATCGCGCTGGCCATTCGTGGCGGCTACGGCGCAACGCGCTTGCTGGAACACCTCCACTACGACGCGCTGCGCGAGCGTCTGGCGGGCCATGACACCGTGCTGGTCGGGCATAGCGATTTCACTGCCTTGCAGATGGCGCTGTTCGCCAGGAGCGGGCTGGTCACCTTTGGCGGCCCGATGCTGGGGCCGGATTTCGGTGCCGAGGTTGGCAACGAACTCACCCTGAAACATTTCTGGAACACCGTGCGGTCGCCACGATCGCAGGCGACCTGGACCACCGGCGACCAGGCGGACATCGACGTGGAGGGCCCGCTATGGGGCGGCAACCTGGCGATGTTGTGCAGCCTGCTTGGCACGCCGTATTTCCCCGGGGTCGATGGTCGCGGGATCGACGGCGGCATCCTGTTCGTCGAGGACGTGGGCGAGCCGCCGTTCCGGATCGAACGGTTGCTCTATCAGTTGCACCTGTCCGGTGTGCTGGGCCGCCAGCGCGCGCTGTTGCTGGGCCATTTCAGTCATTGCCGCCCGACCGGTTACGACAACGGCTACGGTCTGACGGACGGTTTCGCGCAACTGCGTCGCGTGACGGACATTCCGATCATCGACGGGCTGCCCTTCGGTCACGAGCCGGACAAGTTCACGCTGCCATTTGGCGTGCCTGCGCGGTTGCGGGTTTCCGCTGGGCGCGCGCACTTGGACTTCAGCGGCTACCCGCATCTGGCTGCTCGCGGGCAATGAATAACAGGTCCGCCACTGCGGGATTTGTCTCCTCCCCCTGCCTGCCCCGAAGAAGGGACTTCCTTCGGTCGCAGGGGGAGGTTGGGAGGGGGTAACGCTCTTGATTGAAGGTCCAGAGCGACCCCACCCCAACCCTCCCCTGCGAGCAGGGGAGGGAGCA
>JBAPPP010000154.1:0-12214 GCA_049280175.1 Rhodanobacter sp. | reverse complement strand
AAGGCACGCCAGTTGGGCATCAGCTCACAGGATGTTGCCAATTTCCTGGCGATGACTTTGTCGGGTACCACAGTGACGCAGTTCCGCGAGCGGGACAAGTTGATCGCAGTTGATCTGCGCAGTACGAACGGCGATCGCATTCACCCGGATCAGATCGAGCGCTTGGCCATACCCACATCGAACGGCACGGCGATTCCGTTGGCACAGCTCGGGCATGTCAGCTATGGCCTTGAGTACGGTGTGATCTGGGAACGCGATCGACAGCCCTCGATCACCGTGCAATCGGACACACGCGGCGGTGCGCAGGGGCTCGATGTGACGAATGTGATCGACAAGAAACTTGCCGATATCCGCAGCCGTCTGCCGGTGGGTTATCGCGTCGAGGTGGGTGGTGCGGTCGAACAGAACGAGAAAGCGCAGAGTTCGATCAATGTGCAGATGCCGTTGATGGTGATCGCCGTGCTGACCTTGCTGATGATTCAGCTGCAAAGCATCGGGCGCACGTTCATGGTGGTGCTCACGGCTCCCTTGGGACTGATTGGCGTGATCGCCGCGCTGCTGCTATTCCATCAGCCATTCGGCTTCGTTGCCCTGCTGGGTACGATCGCGATGTTCGGCATCATCATGCGCAACTCGGTGATCCTGGTAGATCAGATCGAACAGGATATCCATGCCGGGCATCCGCGCTGGGAGGCCATCATTGGTGCCACGGTTCGTCGTTTTCGCCCGATCACGCTGACCGCGGCAGCGGCTGTGCTGGCCTTGATACCGCTGTTGCGCAGCAATTTCTTTGGACCGATGGCGACCGCACTGATGGGCGGCATCACGGTCGCGACGGTGCTTACGCTGTTCTATCTGCCGGCACTTTATGCCGCGTGGTTCCGCGTGCGCGCCGATGAACCGGCGCCGCAACCGGAGGCTTCAGTATGAGATCGGGAACGATGATTCGATCGACACGCATGATGACCCTGATGGCGGCCATGACCTTGGCGGGTTGCGCCTTCGCCCCGCCCGTCAAACCGCCCGCACCGCCGACACCCGCAAACTATGCGGTCCAGCCGACGCCAGCGGACAGTGCCAAGGTCGACGGCGTTGCCCAGCATTTCAGTCTGGGCGCGCGCGCGGTACCTGCATGGTGGCGCTTGTACGGCAGCGACACGCTCGATGCCTGGGTCGATGAGGGTCTGCGCAACAATCCGTCGCTAACGGCAACCCGGCACACGCTGGAAGCAGCCCATCAACTGTTGCGGGCGCAAGTCGGTGCCAACATGTTGCCGACGCTGGATGCGCAGGGACAGACCAGTCGACAGCGTGCCTTGGGCATTCCAGACATAGGTCCGCCGACCAACCTCTACGACATCTATGCAGGGCAACTCGCCCTCAGCTACAACTTCGACCTGTTCGGTGCAACACGTCATGGCATCGAGCAGACAGCAGCGCAGGTCGATCAGCAGTCCTATGAGTTCGATGCGGCCAAACGTGCCTTGGCGGCTAATATCGTGATCGCGGCAATCAATGCGGCATCGCTGGCGGAGCAGTTGAGTACCAGCGAACGATTGTCCACGCTGGCGCATGACCAGGCAACACTGACCGAGCGCTCGTATCGACTGGGTGCGGCATCACAGGATGATCTGCTGGCGATACAGCAGCAGGCGGCGAGCATCGATACATCGATTCCATCGTTGCGCAGCCAGGCCTTGCGCGCACGCCATGCGTTGGCCGTGTTGATGGGACGTACTCCTGATCGGGCGCCGTCGAATCTGACGCTGGCGGACCTGCACATGCCGGTGGACGTTCCAGTCAGTGTGCCCTCCGATCTGCTGCAGCAGCGGCCAGATGTACTCGCCGCGGAAGCGTCGGTGCATGCGGCCTCTGCACAAGTAGGCGTCGCTACAGCCAATCTGTTTCCACATATTTCGTTGTCCGCGGCTGTGGGTTCTGCGGCATTCAAGCCAGCCAACCTGTTCACGGCGGCGGGCTCGATCTGGAGCGCGGGCGTTTCAATGACTCAACCGATTTTTCACGGTGGCGCTCTGATGGCTCAGCGTAGGGCTGCGATTGCGGATTACAACGCGGCATTGGCGCAATACCAGCAGGCGGTGCTCAATGCTTTCCAGAACGTTGCCGATACACTGACCGCGTTGGATCAGGATGCATTGACCCTGCAGGCGGCGATCAATGAAGCGGCGGCGGCATCGCAATCGTCCACCAACACCGACGCGCGTTATCGTCTGGGGGCGATTTCCTACCCCGAGGCTGTGCTCAGCGAGCAGCATTTGCAGAACGCGAAGCTGACCGAGATTCAGGCCAGGGCTGCCCGCATGAGTGATACAGCGGCCTTGTTCCAGGCGATGGGAACGCCCCCTCCGGTCCCGAAGTAGTTTGGGCGTCCACGGGACCTCTATGGGAGCGTTCCGTAGGCGCCATAGTCGTCGACCGGACTTGGCGCTGGCGTTTTGGCGGCAAAAGGGGATGGCGGTGGTTAAGCGGAGCGTTGGGCTTGGTTTTCCATATTTTCCGTCGAGCCCGTTTCTCGTCAGCATCCACTGCTAGTACTGACGATTTAATTACCTCCGTCCCTTTGCCGTCCCCTTTGCTGGCATCCTCCTCGTGCGTTCTTCCAGGTGCTGCGCTGGTGTAGCCTTTTCGCCACTCCCGCGCGAACCGCGGCGCCAGCTCTTTGCACAGCCGCGGCCTCAAATAGTCGCTGGGAATAACGGCAGTAACAAATCTTGTATGTGAACAGTTGGACGGTTTCCTACACTGAACATCGAGTCAACCACGCTCATCGAGGGCTATCGAACTCTTCGCCGCCGATGACCGGTAGCAGCGTTAGCTTGATCGCAGGCTGAGCGTGGTTGGCCGAGAGCTTTCTCATCAGTGGAAGCATGACCAGCGCAATCGCAACGCAGGCGATGCCCACGAAGCCAAGTTTGTTGAACAGGCTTACGAAGATCGCCAGTGACTGCACGGGATCAGTGATGTCATGAGGGATGTGGGCGATATTGGCCACCATGCTGCCCAGATATTGCGACAAACCCACCGCTACGAAATAAGCGCCCATCATGAATCCGCCCATGCGGGCCGGTACATAACGCGCAATCATGGCCAGGCCCAAGCTGCTTACCAGCATTTCGCCCAGCGAATACCAGCCATAGCCCCACACCATCGTCCACGATGACACTTGGCCATTGACGGCCGAGTGCCCACCAAGGCCGTACACGAAAAATCCGATCGCCACGGCAGCGAAACCCAGCGCGAACTTGAAGGCAATCGGCGGGTCCCTGCCAATCCGACCCAAAGCGTTGTAGATCAGCACCAGTATGGGGCTGAGGATCACGATCCAGGCGGCATTGAGGTTCTGGAATTGTTCGGGAATCCAATTGAACAAGTGCACGCCGAACAAGTCGAATGAGAGGTTCACGTTGTGCTGGGCGAACAGATTCAGCGAGGTCGCCATTTGCGCGTAGAAGATGAAAAAGAAGATGGTCTGTATCGTCAGCACGAGCGCTGCGACCAGTCCGGCGCGCTCACTTTTCTCGCTCGTACGGATCAGGTGTGCAAATACGCCAAGGATCACGACGGCCGCCATGTATACGCATATTCTGGCTACGGTCTGACTTTGCAGAATAAAGGCAACCACGAACACCAGCACGACAGCTCCCGCGAGAACGGGCAGCATGCGGCGCATACTTGTTGGCTGGTCGTCTGCGGGCGAGCCGATGTGTGCCAGCGCACGTCGCATGAACAGGTAGTTACCCAGGGCCAGCATCAGGCCAATGGAGCAGACGCCAAAGGCGGTATGCCAGCCCACATCATCGCCGTAACGCGCGCTGACCACATTGCGAATCCAGGGTGTCAGTGTCATTGAAAAAAACGATCCAATGTTCACGGACATGTAATAGATAGTGAAAGCACTGTCGATGCCGGTTTCGTCGCCTTCGTAGATCTTTCGGACCAGATTGCCCGCGTTGGGCTTGAAGAAGCCGTTGCCCACCACGATGACGCCGAGGGCCAGGTAAACCATGTAGGGATTGTTCGAGGGAATCCACAACATCGCATAGCCAAGCGCTAGCACGGTGGCGCCGAGCAGCATGGTACGGCGAGTGCCGAGCAGCTTGTCGCCAACCCAACCGCCTATCGCGGGGGTCGCGTATATCAGTGCGGCCGCGGCACCCCAGACCAGATTAGCTTTGGTGTCGACGAAGCCGAGTTTCTTCATCAGAAACGTGACCATCAGCACTTGCATGCCGTAAAAGCCGAAGCGTTCCCACATTTCAATCAGAAAAACGGCACTGAAGGAGAAGAGTTTCGAAGCAGGCGGACTTTGGAGAGTGATGTCATTCACCTACGGGATGCTGGATATGGGTGAGTCTAGGCTGTCTCGGCACGCTTGGGTGCACGCAGTCGAGAGAAATTCATGGAGCGAGTTGGAGCCGCTCGGCAGATTGGGGCAGGCCAGTCCAGGTCCAGCTTCGCCAGCGTGACGCAAACCCAAGGTGTTCGGCCACAATGAGCCGCCCGACAAAAAAAGCTTGAATCACAAATGGCCATCCAGGGAATTCCCATGGCGTGGAATTTTCCCAAATACGTGGAAGATGCGATGAACACACTGCGCGCTAGAGTGGTTGCCCCGAGAATGTTGGCGGCACTTGGCATTGATGAAATGGAAGAACGCGCTTACTGCGCTCTTCTTTCGCACCGGTTGGCGACGACCGAAGATGTTGCAACCATGCTTTCCCTGTCGCCGCGCAAGGCGCAACGGCTACTCGACAACATCGAGTCAAAAGGTTTGGCTTCGCACTCGCCGGAACGGCCACGACGCTACATTGCCGCCTCGCCGGAGCTCGCCATCGAAGCGTTGGCGAGTCAGCGCCAGGCTGATATTGAACGCGCGCGTTCGGCGATACCGGTGCTGAAGAAACACATCTCAAACTCCCCAGACACTGAAGAAAGTGAGCAGCTCGTTGAGCTCATCACCAGCCGCGCTGCTCTGGGTCAGATTGTCGTGCAGATGCTGCAAACTGTGCAGAGCGAAATTGTCGGCTTCCAGCGCGCGCCTACATTGCAAATCCAGGGATTTCCCTATGAAATGCCACCGGATTTACGCATACGGAGCATCTCCGATGCGGGCTATCTCGCGTTGCCGGGTGCGTTGAATTCACTACGGCTTGATATCGAAAAGGGCGAAGAGGCGCGCGTTTCGCCAACGTTGCCCATCAAGATGCTGATTGTCGATCGACGTATTGGCATCGTTCCGCTGAACGTCGAAGATCAGGGCGGACCGGTCATGCTGGTCCGGTCTTCCTCGTTGCTCGACTCGCTCTATGCGCTCTTCGAGCTCACCTGGGAGCGATCGACGCCCATCGTATTTTCCAGCACGGGAAAGCTGGAGACTGGAAAGCCGGACTCCCGGCTGTCAGAGGCGGCGGGGCAGGTGATTCCCTTGTTGGCCGCCGGACTGAATGACAAAGCGATTGCCTATGAGGCGGGGATGTCCACGACTACGCTCAATCGGCGTATCGCTGAACTCATGAAGTGTTTTGGCACCCGTACACGGTTCCAGCTGGGCTGGCGTGCCGCCCTTGAGGCGTTTCCGGAACGGGCGGGAACAAACGTGGGTAGCAAAAAGACGACGCGCTCCCACTGAGGCAGTCGCATTGCGGCCTCGTGGGAACTCACGTTCCAACGCGGGTCCGCCAACATAGTGATTGGCGTATTTCTACCAAGGTAGAGATCAACCAGCCTTTTCTCTTGATACACCTCTCGGCCGAGCCGATACTCGGTCGTAAGTAGGAACGGCGACAAGAGGGTGTCGCTTGCATGACGACCGCATGACGTGGTCACGGTTATGGCGATGGGCTTCAACGTTTTCGCATAGATGTGAAAGCTATCGCCATAGGTAAATCACGTTGCTGTGACTGACATGTTCCCTGTGCCAGGCGCAGCTTTTCATTGCTACATGAAATGTACGTCTGGCCGACTCCGCCCGTGCCTGGACGCTCGATTGCAAGGCTCGTTCCCGCTGGACATTGTCAGAGTTTTATTTGACCTGACAGCGGTCACTTTCTCAGCAATCTTGGCAATTTTGCGACTCATCGCTGTTCCAGAGGGTCAATTGCAGTCGGGTGGCACCAGCCAATCCTGTCGTTAGCGTTGGATGACCGCACGCGGCGCCGCTCGACCGTCCCACTCCCACTGATATTGAACCCGACGCCACCAGGGCGACGGGGCTTAGCCGTGCGTCATCGCTGCGGCACGGGGCACTGTTGTCTGCGCCCAGCGATCGAGCCAAACCATCCTCGCCTTTGGGCATCACTCACCCTGTGTGGATCACCATGAAACCTACGACGCTTCGTAACTCTCCCGTGCCTGCGCTGGCCATGACCATTTCGCTTGCGCTCGCTGCCGCCGCTGTCATGTCCGCGCACGCTACGACTGCGCCCGTCAGTTTGGGCGTTGCGGTGGCAAGTAGCACCGCGCTGCATTCTGGTGACGCCTTTACCGGTGTACTTCCGCACACGCAGCCGATGCACATCGTGGTCGCCCTGAAACTGCAAAACACCGATCAGCTCAACAGCTTGGTTGCCGCGCATCAAACGCTGACGTCGACTCAGTTTGCGGCGAACTATGCACCCACCACGGCGCAGGCTCAGGCGGTGGCGACGTATCTGCGCCAGATGGGATTCACCAACGTAGTGATTTCGTCCAATCGCCTACTGGTATCGGCGGACGGTACGGCCGATAGCTCACAGGCTGCGTTCCAGACGTCGTTCGCGCGAGTGCTGACGCATGACGGTCGGGTCGCTTTTGCAAACAACAGCGATGCGCATGTACCGACGTCGTTGCAGAGCAGCGTGCTATCGGTGATCGGCTTGCAGTCGGCGTACCAGGCGCAGACTTTCGCGCAGCGCGCGCAGGCGAATGCCAGCGGGGGCGCCGCGTCGATCGCCGCCCACGACCCCGTCCAGTTCTCCTCCATCTATGGCGGTGCTGGCGTGCAGACGGCAGCGGGTGTGTCCGTTGGCATCGTTACCGAAGGCGACATGACGCAGTCGGTCGCCGATCTCAATTCGTTCACCGCCAGCAACGGCTTGCCGACGGTCGCGACCCAGGTGATCTACACCGCACCGGATAGCGGTGACACCAGCGGTGACGACGAATGGAGTATCGATACCCAGGACGTCGTCGGCGCGGCTGGCGGGCAGGTGGGACAGCTCATTCTTTATGTCACGCCAAGCCTGACCAACACGGGGTTGCTTACTGCGTTCAACGCCGCTGTGACAGACAACGTGGCGAAAATCATCAACGTCTCGATCGGCGAGTGCGAAACCGCTGCTCAACTGGATGGTACGGCCGCGGCGGCGGATCAGCTTTTTCAGGCAGCGGTTGCGCAGGGTCAGACGTTCTCCATCGCCAGCGGTGACAAAGGCGCCAATCTATGTGGCACAGGCATTCCCACGCCGAGTTGGCCCGCCTCTTCGCCATACGTGATTTCTGTGGGTGGCACCACGCTGGACGCGTCGACGACGACATGGAGCAGTGAGACGGTGTGGGTAGACGGTGGCGGTGCCCCGAGCGGTTTCGAACCGAAGCCGGTTTGGCAGAACGCTGCCGTTACCGGTACCAAGCGCGGCGTGCCCGACATTGCCATGAATGCCGATCCAAACTCCGGCGCGATCGTCTATGTCGACGGTGGTCTGCAGCAGTGGGGTGGAACCAGTCTCGCTTCCCCGATTTTTGTTGGTCTGTGGGCGCGCATGATCGCCATCAAAGGTACCGGCATCGGCTTTGCCGCGCCGCAGCTGTATCCGTTGCCAACGGCGGTCTTCCACGACGTCACCGTGGGCAACAACGGTGGTGAGACGGCCAAGGTGGGTTACGACTTCGCCACCGGTCGCGGCAGCGTGATTCTCAGCGCTTTGGCCAGTCAGCTCGGCGCTCCCAGTCCGTTGGTTGCGAACTTCAGCGAGACCAGCAGCCAGTTGACCGCCACATTCACCGACCACTCCACGGATAGTGCGAGCACGATCACCACACATACATGGGACTTTGGCGATGGCGGTACGTCGAATCTCGTCAATCCAAGTCACGTGTTCTCAAAAACGGGTGCCTACAGTGTGACCGAGACAGTGAGCGATAGCGCTGGTTACACCATCGCCCAGACGACACCGGTGACGATCACCAGGAAATAGCCCATAGGGCACGGCGATCGTGTTTTTCGCGCCGATCTACCAAGCGCAAGTTTTGAGAATAGCGCGACTGCCGCCAGACGGACTGACGCATGTGAGAAGCGTGCGTCGGGTCCTGGCTACCGCGGTACATGGCTTGCTGCAAGAAGCATCTAAACATAAACGATATGGCGATCCCGCAAGTCGGGGCATGCCATCACAGGTGACACGACTTGGGGTCTCATTTCATGAAGGGTTTGGACATGAACACATACGCAAATGGCCGTCTAAACGAGACGCGCCTCGCTCCGGTTCTCTCGGTCGCACCCGTTACTCGCGCGATCCGCGCGGCTTTGACTATCTCGGCCACCTTGCTCGCATTGGGCGGCACCGGTACCGCAATCGCGCAAAGCGCCTGTACGTTCACCACGCCTACCACCGTGACATGCGAGGGCGCCTTCACCAACACCTTGCCTGACCCCTCGTTCTTCACGCCGGTCACGGATCTCACCCTGGTGCTGGGCGACAGCGCGAATAGTGTGCCGACCAGCGTGACACCTGCGGCTGGCTTGATGGGCATCGACGCCAACTGGGGTGGCCGCGTCGGCGTGACCAGTTACGCCGACATCACCACCGTGGGCGCCACCGGCATCTTTGCCTACAGCGCGACCACGGCGACAGTGAATAACCAAGGCAGCGTCACGACCAACGTCACAGCGGCCGGCGCCAAAGCGATGGACATCAATGCCTATGGCGATGTGAGCGTAGTCAACAGCGGTGCGGTTAGTGCCTACGGCACCGGCATTTACGACGTAACAGCGGTCAGCGTCTACTCGGTCAATGGAAATACCTCGGCTGACAACCAGGCAGCTGGCACGATCACCGCCGCCGCGCAGGATGGTAATGCCCTCGCGCTAGATGTATCCGCCTATGGCGCCGCCATCGTGACCAATGAGGGTGCGATCACCGCCACTTCAGTCTACGGTACTGCCGTGGGTGTCAGAGCTCTGGCTTATGGCAATGCCAGTGTTACCAATAGCGGTGACGTCACGGCAACATCTACAAATCAGTTGGCTATAGGCATCTCGGCTTCCTCGTCGAATGGCTATGCTTCAGTCACCAACGCCGGTTCTGTTACGGCAACAGGTGGCGTGGACCAGACCATCGGTATCCAAGCGTCCGCTGAGCTCGGTAGTAGCGTTGTCAACAACGGTTACGTCACGGCCACCTCGTCCGACGGGTCGGCCATCGGTATCGAGGCGCTAACAACCTACGGTGATGCGATCGTCACCAACAACGGCAGTATCACGAGCACGGCCTACAGCGCTTATCAAACCGCCGTGGGCGCCCTTGCCTCGTCGGTCAATGGCCAAGGCACCGTCAATAACACAGGGCATATTCAGTCGATCAACCACATCGGCTTAGGGGTCGGCATCGAGGCCTACTCGCCGCTAAACAGTACGATCAATAACTCAGGCTATGTCGTCGCCGGTTCCTACCTGGGCAACACCATCGGCGCGCTGGCCACGGCCTATAACGGCAATGCCAGCATCAACAACAGTGCTAGCGGCTACGTTCGCGCGATCGCCTTGCACGGTGTCAACGGATACGCCACCGGTGTTTTTGCCAAAGCTACCAGCGGCAACGCCAGTGTTACCAACGCCGGAAAGATTTTTGCGGGATCCAATTACGGTGCAGCCACCGGTGTTCAGGTGCTCGCCAGTGGTGGTGACGTTTACGTTGGCAACAGTGGTGTCATCCAGGCTTCCGGCGGCTACCTCTCCGATGTGAGGGGCGTCCAGGCGTTTTCTACGACTGGTTCGGCTACGGTAGTCAACTCCGGCAGCGTCATTGGCCAGACAAGCCAGCACGAAGGCAATGTGTTGACCACGGTGGACGGCATCCGAGCTTATGGCTATGGCGGCGCCACGGTCACCAACTCCGGCCGGGCTTATGCGTCTGGCCCTTGGTTTGTCAACGGTATTACTGCCATCACCCAGTATGGTGTTGCGTCAGTCACCAACACTGCGACGGGGACAATCCAGGCTCAAGGCTTGGTGCCTACCGGCGTCAATGCCGTTACCTACTACGGCTCGGCTGTTGCCAACAACGCCGGCAGCATCGTGGTCTTTCAGGACGAAAGGTGTTTCTGCGATCCCGGTGAGATCATCGTCGGCACCGGTATCTTTGCCTATTCCGAGCATGGCACCGGTACCAGTGCCACGGTGAACAATACGGGCAGCATATCCGTCAATTCGCTATACGGTGCGTACGGTATCCACGCCGTCGCCAAGGACGGCAATGTGGCCGTCACGAATTCAGGCAAGATCGCCGTCGTCACCGATGGTTACGGCTCATCCAGCTGGGGTATCAACGGTGTCAGCGATTACGGCAGCGTTTCCATCGTCAACTCCGGCGACATCGATGTCGTGGAAGGGTTGGTGCAGAACACCTTCCTTCCACAAGATGAGGTCATTGGCATTTTTGGATTGACGGTAGGAAAAATCAACAATGCCAGCAGTCTCAGCGACCTCAGCATCGTCAATAAAGGGAACATCAGCCTCAACGCCTTCAACGGTTATGGCATCGAGGGGAAAAGCTTCCAGGGATCCGTGTACATCAGCAACGCCGGCCACATCACGGTAGATAACTCCTGGAACGGCGAGGGCATCGTGGCCGATAGCTATACGGGAGGCTCCGTATCCGGCGATGTGACGGTCGATAACTCTGGCGTGATTGCCGTGACGGGTCCTCTCGGCGCGAGTGGCCTGGTCACCTTGGTGAATTCGACGGGTGCCACCGCCGTCACTAACTCCGGCGATATCACCGATGCGAGCGAGCTTGCCACCTTTGGTATTTTTGCCAGAGACGAAAATCTTGCCAACGGCGGCAACATAACCATTGATAACAGTGGTTCGATCAGCTCCATTACTTCCATCGACGACCCGGCTCCGGCATATCATGGCGGCTATGCCGGTCACTCGATGGGTATTCATGTCTACACCTACGGCGGCGCGATCAAGGTCAACAATACGGGTTCCATCCTGGCGCAGACGACGTCGAACACGCAGCTTCCCGGCTCGGCTATCGGCGAGTTCGTGAAGAACGGCTACGGCAACTATTTCGGCAGTGTCACCGTCACCAACTCCGGTTCGATCACCGCGGCCCTCACCGCCAGCAATACCTTGCCCGGCGTCGGCTTCCAGCTACCGTTCTATGGCCCGATTGGAACCGCCGCCGGCATTCTCGTGAACAACAGCTATGGCGATGTGGCCGTCACCAATAGCAACTTGATCAGTGCCACCTCCCAGTCCGATCACTATGCCGGCGGCGGCGTGGGCAACGGTGTGACGGCGGCCAACGGCATATCGGTGGTCAGCACGCTGGGCAACGGCGTTGCGCGAACACTCAATCTTGGCAAGATCACCGTCACCAACGACCTCAATGGCAAGATTATCGCGGCCGCCTCATCCAGCTACGGCAACGGCGACACAGCGAAGGCCAGTGGCATCTCGACTGTCGTCTCGGTCGGCAGCTACGGTGCCTCGCTCGTCAGTGCCGGGCACGGCATCACGATCAACAACGCCGGCGCCGTTTCTGCGACGGCGCTGATTAGCAACGATGCGACGGGTGTGGCAACGGCCAGCGGTATTTCCGCGCTTAATGGATCGGCGGCCGGTTATGCCAACGTCACCAATACCGGCGCGATCACTGCCACGGCGACGACTCCCGGCGCGGCCACGGCCACCGGCATCTTCGTCAGCGGCTACAGCGCAACCGCCGCGCTCAACGCTGGCGGTGTCATCAACGCCACGGCGACGGGTGCCAGCGGTACGGCGACCGGTCTGTCACTGACAAACACTGGTACCGGTGCGTTGACCGCGAACAATGGCGGCGTGCTGATGGCGACCTTCTATGGCGCCGGCGGCAAGGCCTACGGCGCGATGATTACTTCGGCCGGCGACGTGACCCTCAATAACACCGGCCACATTCTCGCCAGCAATGCGACGTCGGCGGTGGGCGTGGATTTCAACAGCCCGACC
>JBAPPP010000153.1:0-2691 GCA_049280175.1 Rhodanobacter sp. | reverse complement strand
CACGAAGACACTGGCAAACCTGCTGGAAGCATTTAAGGCGACGCCGTTCAAGCTGTGCGCTACTGCGACACCAGCGCCGAACGACTGGACGGAGCTTGGCACGCATGCCGAATTCCTTGGCGTCTGTTCCCGCGTCGAAATGCTGTCGGAGTACTTCGTTCACGACGGCGCTGAAACTCAGGTCTGGCGATTGAAGGGCCACGCCCGCGCGCAATTCTGGAAGTGGGTATCCGGCTGGGGTGCGATGGTGCGCAAGCCGTCTGACCTGGGCCACAACGATGCCGCGTACAACCTGCCTGACCTAACGGTCAGCGAGCACACCGTAGCATCGACACTGCAGACGGCCGGCCAGCTGTTTGCCTTCGAGGCGCAGTCGCTGAGCGAGCGCCGCGACGCCCGAAAGCACAGCCTCGCCGCCCGCGTGGCGAAGTGCGCCGCACTGGTGAACGCTGACCGCGAGCCGTGGATCGTCTGGTGCGACCTGAACGCGGAAGCCGATGCGCTGAAAGCCGCGATTCCTGACGCCGTGGAGATTCGCGGCCCGGATGACGCTGACACGAAAGAGCGCCGGCTTGCCGACTTCGCCACGGGCCGCATCCGGGTGCTGATCACGAAGCCGTCCATCGCCGGATGGGGCCTGAACTGGCAGCACTGCGCACGCATGGCATTCGTCGGCGTGACCGATTCCTTCGAGGCGTATTACCAAGCCGTCCGCCGCTGCTGGCGGTTCGGCCAGCGTCGCGAGGTGGCCGTGCACATCTTCGCCAGCGAGCTTGAGGGTGCCGTGGTCGCCAACCTGAAGCGAAAGGAAGCTGATGCGCTGGCCATGTCCGAATCCCTATCCGCCGAGACCCGCGACGCCGTGCGCGCCGAAGTATTCGGATCGGTGCGGCAAAGCAACCCCTATACGCCGCACAAGCCCATCGCGGCGCCGGCATGGCTCGTTACGGAGAAAGCTGCATGAAGTGCATTGACTCAACCATCGAAGGCAACTGGGCGCTCTACAACGGCGATTGCGTGGAGGTTGTCCGCGGTCTGCCGGAGAGCTCAGTCGACTATTCCATTTTCAGCCCGCCGTTCGCCAGCCTTTACACGTACAGCAACAGCCCACGCGATATGGGGAACTGTCGCACCACGGATGAATTCTTCGAGCACTTCGCGCACCTAGTGCGAGAGCTTCGCCGAGTCATGAAGCCGGGTCACAACGTCAGCTTTCACTGCATGCAGCTGCCGACCAGCAAAGTACGCGACGGCGTGATCGGGCTGCGCGACTTCCGGGGCGAGTTGATCCGCGCCTTCGAACAGGAAGGCTTCATCTACGCGAGCGAGGTCTGCATCTGGAAAGACCCTGTCACCGCCATGCAGCGCACGAAGGCACTCGGCCTGCTGCATAAGACGATCCGCACGAACGCCACCATGAGCCGGCAAGGCATCGCTGACTATCTGGTGACCATGCGCGCGCCAGGCGAGGTGATCGACAAGGTGGACCACGGCGACGATATCCCGGTTGACGAATGGCAAAAGCTCGCCAGCCCGATCTGGATGGATATCAACCCGAACGACACCCTGCAGTACCGGAGCGCCCGCGAGCATGACGACGAGCGCCATATCTGCCCGTTGCAGCTTGAGGTGATTCGCAGGGGCGTGCGCCTCTGGACGAAACCGGGCGACGTAGTGCTATCGCCATTCGCCGGCATCGGATCGGAGTTGTACGTCGCTGTTGAATTGCAGCGCCGCGCAGTCGGGGTGGAACTGAAAGTCAGCTACTACGAGCAGGCCGTGCGCAACCTTCGTGCCGCATCTGAGCAGGGCCGGCTGTTCGGAGACGTGGCGTGAAAGCCAGCCAATTCATCGAAGTATTGAGGAAAGCAGCATGAGCGAAGCAGAAAAGAAACCCAAATCCGAGCGCGTCAGCATCGTGCCCTTCGAGTTGCAGGCGCTGGATTCATTCGACGCCGGCAAGCTATTGGGCTGCACGGATCGACATGTGCGCGAGCGCCTGGCATGCCGTCCAGGCTTCCCCAAGCGCGTCGACAACGATGGGCATCCCCGGTGGATCGCTGGGGAGCTGCTGGCGTGGCGCGAGGCTAATCAAGCTTGTCGGCAAGTTCGTCGGCGGTCGTCGCGTAGTAGATCAGCAGTGACTTCAGGTCGCGGTGGCCAATAACCCGCGACAGCTCCATCACGTCAAGCTTCTTGGAAAGGCGCCAGATCGCCTCGGCGCGGGTGTCATGGAAGTGCAGATTTTCAACCTCAGACACACCCCGAACCTTGCGGAACAAGGCATCCCGAAGGCTGGCCGGTAGATCGAATACCGGCCCATGCCCCTTCGGTAGCGTTTCAAGGATCTCCCTCGCCCGCTTCGACAACGGAACCTCACGAGCATCCCCGTTCTTCGTGTGCGGCAGCGTCGCCGACTTCGGTCGAATGTCTCGCCAGTGCAGGCCGAGTATCTCCCCTGCCCGCATGGCCGTCTCCAGCGCGAACAGGAAGCACAGGCCGGTGCGCTGGGTAGCCGTTTCCGCATGAAGTCCCAAACCCAACCCGAACCCCAGGGTGAGCCGGTCGATCTCGTCCTGCGCGATGCGACGCTTGCGGCTGGGTGGAGAGGCTGGCCTGCCGACATCAAGCATCGGATTGACACGCAGCCACCCCCATTCCTTGCGGGCCATCTCCAAGACCGCCTTGAGC